>PKUD01000156.1 GCA_002869695.1 Desulfuromonas sp.
CACGATCTGCACATCAGGCTGCAGGTACTGCAGCAACGGGACCTGGACCTCTATTGAATGTTCGAAACGATGCGCGGCTGGATCGATCTGCAGTTGCGGGCAGAAATGAACCAGATGCGCGGCAAGCTCGGCGGCAACGGGCACCTGACCAAGCGGTGTCTGCCAGAAGCCCTCGGCAAACAAAGCGATATCAGACCCAAGACCCTGATGATTTGGCCCAAGGATAACCACCTGTCGAGGCAGCCGGACCTCAGCAAACAGGTGACCGGCTATCGCCCCTGAGTAGACATAGCCTGCATGGGGTGAAATCAGGCCGAGGCAATTCCGTGTTCCTCTCTGCTGAGGAACAATCCGCTCCAGCTGAGCAATGAGCACACCCTTGTCCTGCGGATAAAACGCTCCAGCGACTGCCGGCTGCCTGACCATAACACCTCACCTGCCGTGCTAAATTCGCAGTATCATCTTCACCCCGATCAGAATGAGCAGAACGGCGAAGACATTTAACAGTTTATCCTGACTGACCCGGTTTGCAATGCGGACGCCCAGACGCGCAAACAGGATGGTCATCGGGGCGACGACCATGGCAACCAGCAGGTTGACGTAACCCAGGGTCCAGTCGGCGACAACCCCGGCCTGAAGACCATGCCAGACATAGCTCAAAGCCCCCGCCAGCGATGAGACAACGATAAGAGCACTTGAATTGCCGACAGCCAGGCGGATCGGCAGCCGAAGGAAGATCAGCATCAGGGGGACAGCCACGACACCGCCGCCGACACCAAAAAAGGAGGAGAAACAGCCGCCGGCAAAGCCAACGGAGGTCAACGCCAGCCCACCGGGAACCTGTTCATATTCCGGCGGAAGACGAGGATGAAAAAAAAGCAGCTTGAGACCGATGATCATCTGCATGGCACCAAAGCAGCTCTTCAGGACTTGCCCTGAAAGAAACGCCGCCAGCGTTGCTCCGAGCAGCGCGCCGAAAGTGCCCCCCAGGGCAAGAAACATAACCTGGCGCCAGGCGACGTTGCCATGTTTCCTATGACCATAGGTGCTGCTGATCGCCGTCGGAATGATAATCGCCAGACTGGTTCCGAATGCGGTATGAACAACAATATCCGGGGGAACCTGGGCCAGCGGGAACAACCAGAGAAACAGAGGCACCAGGATCACGCCGCCACCAATCCCGAGCAGCCCGGCCAGAAAACCGGCGAGAGCTCCAAACAGCAGGATCAGCGATATCAGGGGAAGGCTGAGCAATGCATTATCCCGGAATAAACAAAAGAGCCAGCTGACGTGCAGCTGGCTCTTTATATATTGGAGGCCCCGACCAGATTCGAACTGGTGATAACGGTGTTGCAGACCGCTGCCTTACCACTTGGCGACGGGGCCATTGAAGCCGTCAGGCGTGCGCATTGAAGTACCAAATCGCCCCTAGAGTGTCAAGGAGAAAATATCGAAATGACCAGCATTCGCACTTTCAATGATAACACAGAAACAGGCGCTTCTTGCGCCGGAGGCAGACTTGCCCTATGCTGCGTTCTGTCCTGAGAGCCTGGTCCCCGCATACATCCTACTGGAGGTTTGAGCATGACTGAAAAAAAAGCGAAAGACGTCAAGCTGGAAATACAGATAGACGACGAAACAAGCCAGGGAGTCTATATCAATCTTGCTGCGGTCAACCACAACGAAGCGGAATTTGTCATCGATTTCATCTTCGCCCAACCACAGGCGCCGATGGCCAAGGTCCGCTCCCGGGTCATCACCTCGCCACAGCATGCCAAGCGGCTGGTCGCCACCCTGCATGACAATCTGCTCCGCTATGAAGCGCAGTTCGGTGAGATCAGCATGGAACAGAATCCGACCAAGAATATCAACTGACGGCTAACATCCTGCGCACGACATTTTCCTGAGCCTCCGCTCGACACATAAAAAAAGAGACCGAACAAACGTTCGGTCTCTTTTAAATGGAGCGGGAAACGGGATTCGAACCCGCGACGTCAACCTTGGCAAGGTTGCACTCTACCACTGAGTTATTCCCGCTTATGTGGTAGTTGTGTCGAGCGGAGGTATGTATAGCAAAACGGGTTGGCGGGTGTCAACGAATTTTTTCCCCTCAACCTCTTATCATTTCAAACCAGTCCAATCCCTATCGGGTCAGCACCCGAAAGAATTTGAACAGATAATCCGCGCCGGACCAGACCGTCAGCAGAAAAGCCACGTAAAAGAAAACAGTCCCGACATTATGCATGGAAGGATAGAGGATCTCCCATTCGAGACCAAAGAACCAGTAGTAGCGATAGTGCAGCAACAGACCGATAATCGCGATCATCTGAAAGATCGTCTTGTATTTTCCGAGCGGACTGGCGGCAATCACAATCCCCTCGCTGGATGCGATGGAGCGCAGCCCGGTGACCAGCATCTCCCGCGCGAGGATGATAAACACCGCCCACGCCGGTACCCGGTCGAGCGGGATCAGCATGATCAGGGCCACCATGACGATCAACTTGTCGGCCAGAGGGTCGAGGAATTTCCCCAGAACGGTCACCAGTTCCCATTTTCGCGCCAGATAACCGTCCAGCCAGTCGGTAATCGCGGCCACGGAAAAGACGATTGCCGCCCAGAAGCTGTTGGCGCGCGATTCAAACATCAGCAGGACCAGCACCACCGGTACGGCCGCGATGCGCACCATGGTCAGGATATTCGGTATATTCATAAGCTGGCGATTGGAGCTCATTGCTGTGGTCCCTCGTTGTTCTGGTAAAAATCAAAGTAATGCTTGACCCGCTTGACGTAATTGCGGGTTTCCTCGTAAGGGGGAATCCCACCATGCTGACGAACCGCATTGGGACCCGCGTTATACGCGGCCAGGGCATAGTCGAGGTTGCTGTCAAAAGAGTCGAGCATTTTGCGCAGATAGAAGCTGCCCCCGTAGATTGCCTGGTTCGGTTCAAAGGGGTCAGAAACCCCTATCTCGCGGGCGGTGTCGGGCATTAACTGCATCAATCCCTGTGCTCCCTTACGCGATATGGTCTGCGCATTGAAATCACTCTCCACCTTGATCACCGCTTTGATCAGGGCAGCATCGAGCCGAAACTGGCGGGCGTAATGTTCGATCAGGTTCGCCAGACGGTAACGTCCCCCCTCCTCGCGATAAAAGAGGTAGTTGGTGGTCGTCGGCACATTGGTAAAGTGGATCCGCCCGTTGGCATCGACATAACGGTAAATGGTGGCGTTCGCATCAGGAACCCCGGTCAGCAGCGTCAGCAGCAGAACCGCCCCGGTCAGCAGATTTTTGTGGCATCGAGCAGACATGGTGCTACTCTAAAGCATATGGCGCCACTTGACAACTGCCAACACGGCTAACTCCTTGACATCAGTAGCACCTCTTCCGATAATAACCCGCTTGCATGAAACAGGGATCGCCACCTTTCGCTTCAGAGGACACCCGGGGATGAATATAACATCAGATTTTCTGGTTATCGGAACCGGCATTGCCGGCCTCTCCTATGCACTCAAGGTTGCCGATCAGGGCACAGTTGCTCTGGTCACCAAACGTGAAATCGATGTGACCGCAACCAATCTGGCCCAGGGTGGAATTGCCGCAGTCACCTCCACGACCGACAGCTTCGAGTCGCACGCCGAAGACACCATGGCTGCAGGGGCCTATCTGTCCCACCCCGATATCGTCAATATGGTCGTTTCGGCTGGTCCGAAGGCGATCAATGACCTGATTGAGTGGGGGGCCAAATTTTCCCGCCGGGAAGACAACAGCGAAGAGTACGACCTGACCCGTGAGGGTGGCCACAGTCATCGCCGTATCCTGCACGCCAAGGATGCCACCGGGAAGGAGATCGAAAGAGCCCTGGTGGATGCTGTCAAAGCCCACAAGAATATCCAGATTTACGAACAGCACATCGCGGTTGACCTGATCACCGAAGCCAAACTGCGCAAGCAGCTGATGCAGCCAAACCGCTGCCTCGGCGCCTATATTCTCGACAAGAAGACCAATCAGATCATCACCTTCGGCGCAGGAGTCACGGTCCTGGCGACCGGTGGCGCGGGCAAGGTCTACCTCTATACCTGCAACCCGGACATTGCCACCGGGGACGGAGTGGCGATCGCCTGGCGCGCCGGAGCAGCGGTGGCAAATATGGAATTCATGCAATTCCACCCAACCACCCTGTACCATCCCCACGCCAAGTCTTTTCTGATTTCCGAAGCGGTGCGCGGTGAGGGAGCGATCCTGCGTCGCCGGGACGGCCACCCCTTCATGCCGGACTATCATCACCTGCGGGACCTGGCCCCGCGAGATATCGTCGCCCGGGCTATCGACAATGAGATGAAAAAGCATGGGGACGATTGCGTGTTCCTTGACATCACCCATAAGAGCGCTGACTACATCAGGGACCGCTTTCCGATGATTTACCAGACCTGCCTTGAATACGGCATCGACATCACCACCGAATCGATTCCGGTGGTTCCCGCGGCCCATTACCTGTGCGGCGGCATCCAGGTCAATTCCTCGGGGGAGACCTGCATTGAGCATCTGTTTGCGATCGGCGAGGTCGCCTCGACCGGTCTCCACGGTGCCAACCGCCTGGCCAGCAATAGCCTGCTGGAAGGGGTCGTCTTTGCCGAGCGTGCTGCGAGCAAGTCACTGGAATACCTGACCGATGAACCGCGGACCTTTCCGTCCATCGACCCCTGGGACAGCAGTGGTGTCACCAAAAGCAACGAGGATGTCGTGGTCTCGCACAACTGGGACGAGATCAGGCGCACCATGTGGAACTACGTCGGCATCGTCCGTTCGGATAAACGGCTCAGGTGGGCGATGAGTCGGATTCACCTGATTCAGGAAGAGATCGACGACTACTACTGGAATTTTCATATCACTTCTGATCTGGTGGAGCTGCGCAATATTGCCACCGTCGCCGAACTGATCATCCAGAGCGCCCAGATGAGGGCTGAGAGTCGCGGCCTGCACTATACCCTCGACCACCCGAAACGCGATGACCGCAAGTTTCGGCATGACACCGTCATTCCCGGGGCAACCCTGAAGTTTGAACAGTAACAGAAAGGCAGAATATCGTGACTATTGATGAAATCAGGCTGAGGATTAATCAGTTGGATGAACAGTTACTGCAGATATTCAATGAGCGGGCGGCCCTGGCTCTGGAAATCGGCGCGATCAAAAAGCAACTGAACATTCCGATTTATGATCCAAAACGGGAAAAACTGATTTTCGAACGGATGCAGCAGAACAACCCTGGCCCCCTCGACAATGGGGCGATTGTGCGGATGTTTGAACGGGTTATTGATGAGAGCCGCCGACTGGAGCGGATTCGAACCAAGGGGAGTAGATAACATGCTGGTGGTCATGCGGAGAACGGCGACAGAGAACGAACTGGAACAGGTGAAGCAATTTCTGGTTGAGCAGGACTGTGATTTCCATCAGTCAACCGGTGCGGACAGAACCATTCTCGGGGTTGTCGGCGATACCAGTCGCATCAGACGCGAAACAGTGGCTGAATTGCCTGGCGTACTCGAGGTTTTTCGCATTCCTACGGAGGAATGAAGCTGGATGATCTGTACGTCCAGTGCAACGACACGTCTCGCATATTGAACAAATAATGAACGAGCAGCCAAGATGGCCCTGACCCGCATGCGGGTCAGGGCCATCTTTCTTAACCGACTACGTCAGTGCGGGTAAACACGGCGCGCAGAGCAACGCCCTCCCCTTCAATATTGGCTCTGGCCCCCTCTTCCCGGTCCACCAGGGTGACAATCCCGATCACCTCAAGACCCTCTTCACGAGCGCGCTCCACGGCTTTCATCGATGATCCGCCGGTCGTGGTGACATCTTCAACGATGACCACCCGGGATCCGGGTGGCAGGTTCTTGCGCCCCTCCAGCCACTGGCCGGTCCCGTGCCCCTTGGGCTCTTTGCGGATAATGAAAGCATGCATCTCCTCACCCTCGAGCTGCGCGGCGATTGACGTTGCTGTGGCGATCGGGTCAGCGCCCATGGTCAAACCGCCGACGCCGTGAATCGGACCGTCAAACATCTTGACTTCATCATAAAAAGCCTTGCCGACCAGCAGCCCGCCCCTGGCATGCAAGGTCGTCTGCTTGCCGTCAAAATAGAAATTACTCTTGCGGCCGGACGCCAGGGTGACTTCCCGCTCCTCGTAGGACATTTCCCTGATAATTTCTTTCAGTTCCGCCTTGATGCTCATTGCTCTCTCCTCTAGAAAATACTTTAACTAAAAAACTTCAAAACCCTGACCTATCAGAACAATCCCATCTGCTTGTCTGTTTTAATGCGGGGAAATTTAACCGGATACTTGCCGCTGAAGCAGGATTCACAAAAATGCCCGGGTCCGTCACCATGTTTTTTCACCGAGGAGATCAAGCCCTCAAGCGACAGGTAGCCGAGCGAATCTGCAGTGACGTAGGTGGCAATCTCTTCAATGGTATGAGAAGCAGAGATCAATTCCTTGCGCGACGGAGTATCAATACCGTAAAAGCAGGGATAACTGGTGGGCGGACTGGATATCCGCAGGTGCACCTCTTTGGCCCCGGCATCACGGATCATCTTGACGATTTTGCGGGACGTGGTGCCCCGCACGATCGAGTCGTCCACGACCACCACACGCTTGCCCGCCAGGACTTCACGCACCGGATTCAGCTTGATCTTGACCCCGAAATGGCGGATCGACTGCTGAGGCTCGATAAACGTGCGACCGACATAGTGGTTGCGGATCAGGCCGAGTTCAAGGGGCAGCCCGGCCTCTTCAGCATATCCCATCGCCGCAGGCACCCCTGAATCGGGCACGGCGATCACCAGGTCGGCATCAACAGCATGCTCCCGGGCCAACTGATGGCCCAGCTCCTTGCGGACCGGATAAACCATCCGATCAAAAATGCGGCTGTCCGGTCGGGCAAAATAGATGTACTCGAAAATGCAGGGGGTCGGCTCAACCTTGCGGAAGGGGAAATAGCTCTTCATCCCCTTCTTGTTGACGATGATCATCTCACCCGGCTCAATTTCACGGATAAACTCGGCTTCAATCAGGTCGAAAGCACAGGATTCCGACGCGACCACATAGGCCCCGTCCAGCTTTCCCAGACTCAAGGGGCGGAACCCATAGGGATCACGGGCAGCGACCATCCGGGTTTCGGTCAGGAAGACCAGACTGTAGGCTCCACGGACGCGTTTCAAAGCATCACTGATCCGTTCAGAGAGTGATTCAGCCTGAGACCTGGCAATCAGGTGGACGATCGTTTCGGTATCCGAAGTGGTTGAAAAGATCGATCCTTTTTTTTCCAGACGTTCGCGCAGTTCGCCGGCGTTGACAAGATTGCCGTTATGAGCCACAGCGATGCTGCCACGTGAATAATCGACCATGATCGGCTGGCAGTTCTTGATATCGGTGCCACCGGCAGTGGAATAGCGGACATGTCCGATCGCCGCACTCCCGGGCAGCCGCTCGAAGACCTCATCGAACCTGAAAACATCAGAAACCAGACCCGCACCTCGATGAGCGTTGAGACGAAAACCATCGGATGAGACGATGCCGCACCCCTCCTGGCCACGATGCTGCAAGGCGTACAGACCAAGATAGGTCAGGTTGGCGGCCTCCGGGTGACCGTAAATACCGAAGACCCCGCATTCTTCATGCAACTTATCAAACATAAACAGTTCGTCTTTCTTAGAGGAGAGGATTACAACAGTTCATCCCGTACAAAGCGGATTGCATTCTCGTACAGCCAGAGACCCATGCCCTTTTCCGGGAGTTCCTCCCGGGTCCAGCGGGGATGGTGAGTGCGGTGCACATAGGCCTCCGGGTGAGGCATCAACCCGAACAGCCGGCCGCTCGGATCGCACACGCCGGCGATCGCCGCGACACTGCCGTTGGGGTTGTCCGGATAGGCAAGGGTCGGCTGCAGGTCGGCATCTGCGTACTTGACCACGGCCAGATGCTGCTGTTCGATGGTCTGAAGCGTTGCCTCTGAGTCCGTGACGAACTTGCCTTCACCGTGACGCACCGGCAGGTAGAGGTCATCAAGCCCCCGGGTAAAAACACAGGGCGAGTCCTGATCGACCCTGAGCCGCGACCAGCGGTCCTCGAAACGACCGCCACAGTTGAAGGTTAGAGAGGTCGTCTGCCGGCCGCTCCCGTCCAGATTCGGCAACAGTCCCATTTTGACCATCAACTGAAACCCGTTGCAGACCCCCATCACCAGCTTACCGTCAGCTACGAACTGACGCAATTGGTCGGCGACTGTCTCTGCGGTACCAGCCACCGGGGCAGACAGCAAACGGTTTGCTCCGGCCTTGGCGCTACCCAGGTCGTCACCATCAAGAAACCCTCCGGCGAGATTGAGAAAGTGATAATCCTCCAGCCGGACCCGTCCGGCCAGCAGTTCGGCCACATGGACAATATCGGCAACCTCTGCACCGGCCAGTCGACATGCGTTGGCGACCTCTCGTTCACAGTTGGTGCCATTACCGGCAATGACCATACTTCTGACGTGTTTGGACATATTTATAGCTCCCTGAGAGGTGCCTGCCAGGCGTCTTTCAGTTGATAGATATCCGAGTGAATAACCGGCTGGCCCTGCAGGCCGAGGATCTTCAGCTGTGTTGATTCAGTGACCTCACCGATGTGGCAGGCATCCCGCCCGGAGAAGAGAGCCTCGAAGTCCTGTTTATTCTCCGCCCGAACCGTGATCAGCAAACGGCTCTGTGACTCGGAGAACAACAGCTTGTCCTCGCGCAGTTCCGAATCGGTTTTGACCTTTCGCAGATCTGCATTGATACCGAAACCGCCAGCAAATGCTTTTTCGGCCAGGCAGACACCCAGACCGCCATCAGAGAGGTCATGACAGGACGCGATCAAACCCTGCGCCTGCGCCTGATTGACTGCCCGGTAAAGATCGAGGGCATAAGAAGCATCGACCCGGGGGACATTCTTACCCAGCGCACCCAGACTTTGATAATATTCAGAACCACCCAGTTCGTCGCGCGTGATGCCGAGCAGGTAGACCAGATCACCGGGCCGCTTGACGTCCATCGACACGGCCTTGCGGACATCTTCGATCTTGCCGATCACCGAGAAGAGCACCGTTGGCGGGATGGAAATCTTGGTATCGCCGATCTGGTAATCGTTCTTCATCGAGTCCTTGCCCGAGATCAACGGCACACCGAAAGCGACACAGTAGTCGTATAACGCTTTATTGGCGCGCACCAGTTGAGCGGCCTTATATTCCCCGTCGGGGGTTTTCTCACTTTTGACCGGGTCACACCAGCAGAAGTTGTCAAGGCCGGCCACATGATCGATATTGCCCCCGGTGGAGACATAGTTGCGCAGGCCTTCATCAATCGCACAGGCCATCATGTGATAGGTGTCAATATCAGAGTATGTCGGGCAGATTCCATGGGAAACGACCGTTCCTTCAAAAGAATCGAAGACGGGACGGAAGACCGCTGCATCTGAAGGACCATCGTTGGCCGCACCGGTCAGAGGCTTGATCACCGTCCCGGCCTGCACTTCATGGTCATAACGGCGGACAACACTCTCCTTGGAGCAGATATTCAAATGCCCCAGCAGTCCTGCCAGGGTTGCGTTCAGGTCCGCAGGCTGAGAAAACTCAGGCTCGGTATGATCCTTAACTTCCCAACGCGCGGGAATCACCATCTGTGGCACACCCTCATGGATGAATTCCATCGACAGGTAGCAAACCGTCTTCCCTTCATAGAGGCAATGGAAGTACCCGGAATCAGTGAACAGGCCCAGGTCAGCAACCTCTACATCCATCTCGGCGGCGAGAGACATGAATTCTGCCAGGCTCTCCGGTGGAACCGCCAGGGTCATCCGTTCCTGGGCTTCTGATATCAGGATTTCCCAGGGCTGCAAGCCGGGATACTTAAGGGGCGCCCGGTCAAGATGCATTTCAAAACCGCCGGTATCTTCTGCCATTTCACCGACCGACGATGAAAGACCGCCCGCTCCATTATCGGTAATCGAATTATAGAGACCTCGCTGCTGAGCAATCGCCAGAAAATCGAACATTTTACGCTGGGTGATCGGGTCGCCAATCTGTACCGCCGTGACCGGAGACCCCTCATGCAGCTCTTCCGAGGAGAAGGTCGCCCCATGAATACCGTCCTTGCCGATACGACCTCCGGCCATGACGATATGATCACCAACCAGAACCTTTTTTTCGTGGCAGGGCTTGCCATTCAGTTCTGCGGGCATAATCGCAGCAGTCCCGCAATAGACCAGTGGTTTTCCGGCGAAACGGTCATCAAAGACCAGCGAGCCGTTAACCGTCGGGATGCCACTCTTGTTGCCGCCGTGTTCAACCCCTTCGACAACCCCTTCAAAGATACGCCGTGGATGCAACAGTCGCGGGGGCAGCTCTTTTTCCAGGAACGGCGAAGCGAAACAGAACACGTCGGTATTGAAAATCAGTCGGGCACCCATCCCGGTACCGACACCATCGCGGTTCACCCCGACGATCCCGGTCAACGCGCCACCGTAGGGGTCCAGCGCAGAGGGAGAATTGTGCGTTTCCACTTTGAAGACCAGGCTCCAGTCATCATTAAAACGGATGACGCCAGCATTGTCCTTGAAGACCGACAGGCAGAAATCCCTCTCTCCCATTTTCTTACGGATCTCGCGGGTGGCGCCGACAATATAGGTTTTAAACAGGGAATCGATCGTCTCCCGGTTGCCGTTTTCGTCCTGGTACTCGATCCTGGCCGAGAAAATTTTATGTTTGCAGTGCTCGCTCCAGGTCTGGGCCAGCGCTTCCAGCTCGACGTCGGTCAGTTCAGCCCCCAGCCCCATGTGTGTGCGAACCTGCTGCACTGCGGGGTCGTTGACGTGCGCCTGCAGCTTGGTCATCTCTTCGAGATTGAGCGCCAGCATTCCATCGCGGCTGATCTGCAGCAATTCCTCATCGCTCACGTTCAGATTGATGGTTGTCACCTGCGGAGTGCTGTCCCCGGTGACTTTGGGGACGGTGACCGGCACACCGATCTGTGGGTCGAGTTCATCCCTGCTCAGAATCGACCAACGCTGAATCAGCCCGTTGGCGAGAAATCCTGACGCGATCTTTTCTGCCGTGGCCTTGTCAACCTGACCATTGAGCAGGTACTGGGTGGAGGTATAGACCCCCTCCCCTGCAGCAAAAACACGGCCGGTCTGGTACTGAATTGCCTCTCGAGCCGTCCGGCCGATATTGTCGGTCACTCCGGGCCGGAACCCGACTTCGATCAGCATGTCGAAATCACTGGCCAGTGGTTGATTGATGGCGACCTGCTGAATTACCGGATCGGAGAACGGGCCATATGCCGCTGCGTCGACCTCGGCATCTGATAATCCGGCATCCACAGTATAAACATCCAGTGTCCGTACCGATTCGAGTTCGATGCCGAGGTGCTCGCGGATTTCACGCTGCACCCGATCCCCCCGGGCATCGGTGACTCCAGCTTTCAAACCTACAACAATTCTCCAGGCCATGGCTTCTCCGTAAAGTTATTTAAACTTTTAATGCGCAAGGGGCAGGAAACGTTGTCCCCTGCCCCTTGTGCAGAATGTGTCACCACTTTCGCCGGATGTGGGCAGGCAGCGGGCATGACTACAGAAAATAGTCTGCCCGGCAGACATCCAGCTGTCCAGCATATCAACCAGCTTTTTCTCGTTACAATATTTCATCAGAACAGTTCAAGCCCCTGCTTTCAGTGGTAAACCAGATCCGCAGTAACAGCTGCTGGCAACAGTCTGACAACCGAAAACCACCATCGGCTGGCAACCGGCTATCTGCTGCAGGGTTTTATCAACCAGCGACCTGACCAGATCCGGGCAGTTATTCTCTTCGCTCAGGTGCGCCAGGAAAAGCGCGTCCAGACCATGCCAGCCGACCTCTTTCAACAGATCCAGCGTGTCGCTGTTCGACAGGTGGCCGAGTCGTCCGCGAATACGCTGTTTGAGATGCCACGGATAGGGTCCGTCGATCAGCATCTGCTCATCGTGATTCGCTTCGAGAACCAGCACCCGGCAATTGCGCAGTTGTTCAACCACCAGCCGGGTGGCCAGGCCGAGGTCGGTGGCGTAACCCACCCGCCCTTCACTCGAAGCAATCGTAAAGCCAACCGGGTTCACTGCATCATGAGCGGTCGGAAACGTTTCGATGTCAATATCTCGAAAAGAGAACTGCTGACCGGCATCGAACAAACGCAGGTCAGCTATTTTACCGAGCCTGGGAAGCTGCTTGACGGTTTCCTGCTCAATATAGACAGGTAATTGATAGCGACGAGCCAGAGGGCCGATGCCACTGGTATGATCATTATGTTCATGACTGACGAGGATCGCATCGAGGTCGCTGCCGGAAAGCTCCAGGTTAGCCAGTCTTCGATCAATTTCCCGTGCAGAAAGGCCTGCATCAATCAAGATTCGACACTCGTCAACCTCGATCAGTGCTGCATTGCCCCGGCTCCCGCTGGCCAGCAGACAAACACGCACGTGATGACATCCTTTCTCCCCCCTCGGGCGCTGCCCTTTTTACCGAAATTTCGGTCTCGCTGCAAGCAGAAAAGGCCAGTCCGTGAAAGAGCTTTTTTTCTCCGGAAAGTGTTTTGCAAAACGGATATTATTGTGTAGTCTTGAGAGCGTTGGAATTACCTGCAAAACCGCGCACTTGGTACCGGAAAGACTCTCTGAAGCTGACCCGATGACTATCATCTTTCACCAGGAGGTTACCCGCATGGCTACTAAAGTTGCAATCAACGGCTTTGGCCGCATCGGCCGCAACGTACTACGCATCGCCTGCCAGTCAAATCAACTCGACATTGTTGCCATCAACGATCTGACCGATGCCGCCACCCTGGCGCACCTGCTGAAGTACGATTCGGTCCATGGCACATTCAATGCCGATGTCAGCGTCGCTGAAGACAACCTGCTGGTCAACGGCAAAGCGATCCGGATTCTGCAGCAGCGCGATCCTGCGCAACTCCCCTGGCAAGAACTGGGGGTAGACGTCGTGATCGAATCGACCGGACTGTTTACCAGCCGGGACGCAGCGGCCAAGCATCTGCAGGCCGGGGCCAGGAAGGTCGTGATCTCGGCACCGG
Source organism: Desulfuromonas sp. (assembly GCA_002869695.1). Lineage (GTDB taxonomy): Bacteria > Desulfobacterota > Desulfuromonadia > Desulfuromonadales > Geopsychrobacteraceae > BM509. The sequence goes on from PKUD01000156.1 coordinate 13,139, forward strand.
GCAAAGAGGTGGATGCCACGATCTGTATGGGGATCAATGAAGCGACCTATGACGCCGATAACCATCAGATCATCTCCAACGCCTCCTGTACCACCAACTGCCTGGCCCCGGTCGCCAAAGTGCTGGGAGAGCAGTTCGGTATTGTCCGCGGTATGATGACCACCATCCATGCCTACACCAACGATCAACGGATTCTCGACCTGCCCCATTCGGACCTGCGGCGTGCCAGGGCGGCGGCGGTTTCGATGATCCCGACCACGACCGGTGCGGCCAAGGCGGTGTCGCTGGTTCTGCCCGAGCTGAAGGGCAAGCTGGACGGCATGGCGATCCGGGTGCCGACTCCCAACGTTTCGCTGGTCGATCTGGTCGTCGAAGTTGAAAATCCGGCCAGCAAGGAAGAGATTAACGCTGCGCTGAAATCAGCTGCAGACGGTCCACTGCAGGGAATCCTCGCTTACAGCGACGTCCCGTTGGTCTCTTGCGACTTCAATGGGTCACCGGTCTCCTCTACCGTAGATGCCCTTTCCACCAACGTCATCGACGGCACGCTGGTCAAGGTGCTCGCCTGGTATGACAACGAATGGGGTTACTCGAACCGTGTCTGCGAACTTGTCCAACACATTTCACCGAGCTGAACCGGGAGTTGAAGATGCACAAAAAGATGACCATTGAAGAGATTGACGTCGCCGGCAAGCGGGTTCTCTGCCGGGTCGACTTCAACGTCCCCGTTGCAGACGGCAAAATCACCGATGATACGCGAATCCGGGCGGCGCTGCCGACCATCCGCTTCCTGCTTGACGGCGGGGCAAAGCTGATTCTGGCGTCACACCTCGGCCGGCCGAAAGGCAAGCCCGATCCGGCCTTCAGCCTTGCGCCGGTGGCCACCCACCTGGAACAGCTGCTGGGCAAGACAGTCAAGATGGCGCCGGACTGTATCGGTGAGGAGACTTCTGCCATGGCGGCAGGCCTGGTCCCTGGCGAGATACTGCTGCTGGAGAACGTTCGCTTCCACCCGGGTGAGACCGACAATGACCCGGGCTTTGCCGCTGAACTGGCCAGATTAGCAGAGATCTATGTCAATGACGCCTTCGGCACCGCGCATCGCGCCCACGCTTCCACAGAAGGGGTCGCCCGCCTGCTCACCCCGGCCGTTGCCGGCTACCTGATGCAGAAAGAGCTGCAATATCTGGGGAGCGCGCTGGCAGATCCGCAGCGGCCGTTCGTCGCCATCCTCGGCGGCGCCAAAGTCAGCGACAAGATCACCGTCATCGAAAACCTGCTGCCCAAGGTGGATACCATCCTCATCGGCGGCGGCATGGCCTACACCTTTTTGCGCGCCCGGGGTATTCAGGTCGGCACGTCTCTGGTCGAGGAAGAGCGGATCGAGCTGGCCGCTTCGCTGCTCGACAAGGCTGCGGCTCAGGGGGTCGAATTCCTGCTCCCCTTCGATCACCAGGTCGCGGCTGAATTTGCCGCCGACAGCCCGGCAAAAACCTGTAGCGATGCCGACTTCCCCGAGTCGATGATGGGCCTGGATATCGGTCCGCAGAGTATCGAACTCTATGTCGACCGGGTTGCCAGGGCCAAAACCGTCATCTGGAACGGCCCGATGGGGGTTTTCGAGTTTGACGCCTTTTCCGCCGGAACGTTTGCCATCGCCGATGCCCTGGCCGAATCCGACTGTTTGTCAATCATCGGTGGCGGGGATTCGGTAGCGGCGATTAACAAGGCCGGCCTGCAGGACAAGATGACCCACATCTCCACCGGCGGCGGCGCGTCTCTGGAATTTCTGGAGGGCAAGCAACTGCCGGGGGTTGTCGCCCTGACAGATGCTTAACCAGGTCAAAAGCCAGGCAGGCTTAGCCGCGGATAGAATCTGATACATTCTGATAAAGCGAATGAGCAGCTCAAATAAATCATTGTGAAGATAGAAGGTTTTCCTGAACGAGTCGGGGGATTTTTTCCACGGAGACGCGGAGAAAAGACACACGATTGTCGTCTTTACCGATTTTCCCTCAGTGCCTCCGTGGTGAGAAAATTTGTTTGTGTTGAGCTTTGATTCTGATTTTTTGGCATTATAGGTCCGGAAGAGTCTTTACATTCAGATTGATATGTTTTGTCCATAACTGCTTTTATCAGGTTTTATCAGACCTCATCAGCGGCCAATTACGCTTTTGTTATTTCAATCTACTTATCTCAATCTATGAAAGAGAGTTATCATGCGCAAACCACTGATTGCTGGCAACTGGAAGCTGCATAAGACCCTGGCGGAAAGTCGCGAACTGGCCGCCGGTCTGGCCAAAGAGCTCGCCGAGGTGACCGATATCGATATTGTCATCGCTCCTGTCTATACGGCGCTGGCGTCCGTCGCGGAGACGGTCAA
>PKUD01000134.1 GCA_002869695.1 Desulfuromonas sp.
GTTTGTTACAGATAAAGACCGGCCGTTTTGTATACGTCAGAATGGCTCTTGCTGTCAAATCAAGGCGCCCAATGCTGGGCAAATGATGTCAATTATGAATACGGGAAATATTTTCCCCATACGGTTTTTGACAGCCATGAAATCATCCATAAGCTGAAGAGCATAAGGTGCGTTTCACCTGAGGACGAAAGCATTAATTGGAGATGTCGTCGCTTCAGAACGTCAGAGCGGATAGCGACAGCCAGTCACAAACCGAGTTTGGTCGGAAGGGGGTACAGGCTGAAATGCGCAGCGATCCGGGAGCGGATGCTGCCGGTGACTCTGCTGGTCAGAACACTTGAGTAGGCGCTGGCTGAGGGACCCGGCCGTTACGGTTTCGGGGAAGAAGGCGGCTTCCTTCAGCAGGACGCAAGCCAGCATGGTTTGTGTCAGCCTGCGCTGCGCCGGACAAGTCTGGCGATGTTGATGCGCCGCCCCCTGTTCGACGTTATAAGCCGGGCTCTTAGTGGCAAATGCGCGGTTCTGAAATCACCAGTGCCACCACCACCCTGACCAGGCTGAAACGGCTATCTGCAGGCCCGCCTCGGAGCGGGCCGGAAATCCTGAGGTCTAGCTCAGGGTTCCACCAGGGGCGGCTTAGGCCGCCGCCGCGGCAGCATGACCGTCACCCGGGTGCCCTGCCCCGGCGTACTGTCAATCGCCACTGTCCCGCCATGTGCATCGACAATCTGCTTGACGATACTCAAACCCAATCCGAGACCCGCCACTGCGGTATTCGAGGAGTCAACACGGTAAAATTTGTCAAAAACCTTTTCGATCTGCTCAGCGCTCATGCCGATACCGCTATCGCTGACCGAGAATTCATAACGATCCTGGCTATGAACGCTGGACAGCCTGGTCCGGCATTGACCCGCTGAGTACTTGACGGAATTGCTGAGCAGATTTTCCAGGACCTGCAGGATTCGTTGACTATCACATTCGATTTCGAACTCCGCATCTTCCGCCAGGTCCAGGCTGAAAGAACAATCGAGCAGCTGAACCTGGAACTGCTTCAAACCTTTGCGCAGCAGGCGATCCGGCTGCACGGTCTCGTATTTCAGCCCGAATTTCAGACCTGCATCGATACGACTGAGGTCGAGCAGGTCATCGACCATATCGCTCAGCACAAACCCCTTCTGTTTGATCTCTGCCAAACATTCCAGGCGCTGCTGATCGGACAGCTTTTCGATGCTGTCCCCCGATGTGAGCAGTTCGGCATAGCCGGTCAGGACACTGAGCGGAGTGCGCAGTTCGTGGGCCGCTGTGGAGATAAAATCCCTGCGGATCTTGTCGGTTTCCAGCAGGGCCTGTTCCGCCTTCTTGATCCTGGTGATATCCCGCAACACGACCAGGATACAGGCCTCCGCCGCAATGGTGACCACCTGGGCCGAGAGCAGGCAGGTGAAAACCTGCCCTTTGATCCTGAAGTTCGCCTCGTAATTATCCAGCTCCTTGTTGCTGGTGAGCTGATCAAGGAAATCCGTTCGCTGTTCCGGATTTTCCCAGACCTCGAGTTCGGAGGAATTCTTCCCCAGGACTGCTTCGCGGCTGAAACCGATCTGTTTGACAAACGCCGGGTTGACATCGATGATCGATCCCTCACCGAGCCGAGCAAGAATCACCGGATCCGGGTTCGCGATAAAAATCTTGCGAAAACGTTCCTCGCTTTCCTGCAATGCCTCTTCGTTCTCTTCAGCCTTCTGCAGCGAGGGGATCATCTTGAAAAAACCGATCAGAATCAGCATGAAACCGAGCAGGTAGCCCGGAAGTTTTTCCAGAAACGCCTCATAGACGGTGTCGCCGATAATGACATATTTATCCAGGCCCGGAATCTCGTCGGTAATATCGAGCAGGGTCGCTAAGGTGACCAGGCAGAAACCGGACAGAATCGACTTCCAACCCGGCTGCCGGGCGAGCTTGGTGAACCGTCCGCGCAGAAACAGGATCACCAGCAGCGCAACCAGAACACCGGCCCTGATGCATTCCAGAAGCAGGTCGTTGATGCTCATTAAATCCATAGTACTCCCCGAGGAAACCGTGGAATCTTATTATACCTCGCTGCATCAAGAATTCATATTAAAGATTTGTCCCGCTTCTCAGCAAAGACACTCTTTCGTTTCCGCAAACCGGCTTCTCAGGATTGCCCTTTGCCCCGGCACTGCTAAACTTAACTTTATGAAAACTCTGGAGGTCTTTTTTGATTACGTCTGACCCTGGTGCTACTTCGGTTCGGTACGAACTGCACAACTGATTCATGAATTCGACCTGCAGGTGCGCTACCGGGTCTTCCCCCTGCATCCGGACACACCGGAAAACGGTCTAAGCCTGGAGCAGCTGTTCGGCGGGCGGAGGGACGTCGAAGCCATGCTCACACGGTTACGTGAGGTGGCACATGAGCTGAAACTGCCCTTGGGCGAGCGGACTCACACCTACAACAGCCGCGCCGCTCAGGAGCTGGGCAAGTGGGCGGAGCAGCAGGGGAAACTTGAAGAATTCATGGACGCAGTCTACCGTGCCTATTTCGCCAAGGTGCAAAACATCTCCAGCCCGGAGGTACTCAGCAATATTGCCGCCGGGATCGACCTCGATGCCGACGAAGCGCGACGGGTCATGGCAGAGAACAGCTTCGCCGCTAAGGTCGATGCTGACTGGCGGCGCAGTCGGGAGTTGGGGATCAGGGCGGTACCGACCCTGCTCTACAACACCCGCGCGCTGGTAGGATTCCGTCCCTATGAGGACTTTCGCAAGCTGATGCAAAACTGAGCCGTAAAGGAGCCACAGAGTCATGTCACAACCGAACTCTTCCGACCTAAAAAATCTACTCGAGATTGAAGATTACGAATGGCGCGAGTCCCTCGATTATGTACTGCAGAGCGCTGGCCCTGAACGGGTCCTGCAGCTGCTACGGCAGCTGCAGGTGCGCGCCCAGGAGCAGGGGGTAAGTATCCCGTTTACCGCCAATACGCCCTACATCAACACTATCCCGCGGAGCCACCAGCCGGTCTTTCCGGGAGATCGCGAGATCGAACGCCGGATCAAGTCGATCATCCGCTGGAACGCCATGGCGATGGTGGTCCGTGCCAATGAGGAATCACCAGGCATTGGTGGACACATCTCGACCTATGCTTCAGCAGCCACCCTGTGGGAGATCGGTTTCAACCATTTCTGGCGTGGCCGCACCGATAGCTTTATCGGTGACATGGTCTACTTTCAGGGCCATGCCTCGCCGGGGGTGTATGCTCGGGCCTTTCTCGAAGGTCGTCTGGATGAGGACGATCTAAAGGGTTTTCGCCGTGAACTGCGTCCCGGCAAGGGAGGACTCTCCTCCTACCCGCACCCGTTTTTGATGAAGGAGTTCTGGGAATTCCCCACCGTCTCCATGTGTCTGACCGCATTAAGCGCCATCTACCAGGCGCGCTTCAACCATTACCTGGTGGACCGCGGGCTGCGCCAGAGCAGCGGACGAAAAATCTGGGCGATGCTTGGCGATGGCGAAATGGACGAACCGGAATCCCTCGGCGCAATCACCCTGGCTGCCCGTGAACAGTTGGACAACCTGATCTTCGTCGTCAACTGCAATCTGCAGCGCCTCGACGGTCCGGTCCGCGGCAACGGCAAGATCATGCAGGAACTGGAAGCGGCTTTCCGCGGTGCAGGCTGGAACGTCATCAAGGTGATCTGGGGTGACGACTGGGACCGACTGCTGGAGGCAGACAATTCAGGCCGACTGGTGCAGCGCATGGATGAGGTTCTCGATGGTGAGATGCAACGATTCACCCTGGCCGCCGGCGGCTACGTACGGGAACATTTTTTCGGCAAATACCCAGAGCTCATCGAACTGGTCAAGGGATACAGCGATGAACAGCTGGGCCGCCTGACCCGCGGAGGTCACGACCCGGACAAGGTCTTTGCAGCCTACCAGAGTGCGTTCGAGCACAAGGGATCACCGACGGTGATCCTGGCTCAGACAGTCAAAGGTTACGGGCTGGGAGAAGCCGGCGAAGGAAAGAATATCACCCATGCTCAGAAGAAACTCAACGAGGAGGAACTGAAGGCTTTCCGCACCCGCTTCAACATCCCGGTCAGCGACAGCGAAATCGCCGAGGCCCCCTTCTACAAGCCGGCTGAAGACAGTCCTGAAATGACCTACCTGAAAGAACGGCGGACTGCACTGGGTGGCGCTCTGCCGCGACGGCAGGACGCCAGCTACCCGATGGCCTGCCACACCATGGAGGCTTTCCAGGAATATTTTGAAGGTTCGGGTGAGCGACCGCTGGCCACGACCATGGCCTTCGTTCACCTGCTGGCTAAGCTGTTGCGCGATTCCGAGTTCGGCAAGCTGATCGTTCCGATCGTGCCCGACGAGGCGCGCACCTTCGGCATGGAATCACTGTTCCGCCAGGCCGGCATCTATAGCCACACCGGCCAGCTTTATGAGCCGGTCGACAAGGGCAGCCTGCTCTTCTACAATGAGCGGAAGGACGGCGCAATCCTCGAGGAGGGCCTCAGTGAGGCAGGTTCGATGGCCAGTTTCATTGCTGCTGGCACTGCCCACTCGAATAATGGCGTCCAGACCATCCCCTTTTACACCTTCTACTCGATGTTCGGCTTCCAGCGGGTTGGTGACCTGATCTGGCAAGCCTGTGACAGCCGCGCCCGTGGGTTCCTGATCGGGGCCACCGCCGGCCGCACCACTCTGGCCGGTGAAGGTCTGCAGCATCAGGACGGTCACAGCCACGTGCTGGCCCTGACCCCGACCAGGGTCAAGGCCTATGATCCCGCCTTCGCCTACGAACTGGCGGTGATCATCCACGACGGACTGACACGCATGTACTGCAATCAGGAGGATCTGATCTACTACCTGACGGTAATGAATGAAACCTACCTGATGCCGCCGATGCCAGAGGGGAAGGAGATTCGCGACGGAATTCTCAAGGGGATGTATCGCTACCGGCAATCGACCCTCAAAAAGGGCAAGGGCAGAGCCCATCTGCTCGGCAGCGGTGCCATCCTCAACGAAGCAATCAAGGCCCAGCAGATTCTGGAAGAGGAATACAATGTGGCCGCTGACGTCTGGAGCGTCACCAGCTACAAAGAGCTCTACAGTGACGCTGTAGAGTGCGAGCGCTGGAACCTGCTCAATCCCGCCAAGCGGGCGAAAGTCCCCTATATAAGCAACCTGCTGGAAAACGAGCAGGGCAGCTTTGTTGCCGCCAGCGACTATATGAAAGTGCTGCCTGCCAGCGTGGCCAAATGGTTCCCCGGCCCGCTACACTGTCTCGGCACCGACGGCTTCGGCCGCAGTGACGATCGTGAGCGACTGCGCGACTTTTTCGAGGTTGATGCCCGCTATATCGTGCTGGCCGCCCTGCGCCAGCAAGTGGACGCGGGGGCCCTGCCGAAAACCACGCTGGGAAAAGCGTTAAAGAGTCTGCAGATCGATTCGAAAAAGCTCAATCCGCATCGGGATTAATCACTGGAATTAAAATTACCGACCAACGACAGGGATGGGTATGAAACAGGAGATCAGAGTACCGGAAGTTGCTGAAGGTGTCACCAAGGGAACAGTAGTGGCGATTGCCATCGCAGTCGGCGATCAGGTCGCGGCCGATCAGACGCTGGTCGAACTGGAAACCGACAAGGCGGTGGTAGAAATTCCCAGCCCGACGGCAGGGACAATCATGGAAGTTCGCGTCGAAGAAGGAGCCGAGGTCGCCGTCGGCGCGGTGATTGTGGTTCTTGACAGCGAGGGAGATACCGGTGAAAGCGAAAAGGCCTCGACCGGAGAAGCAGAAGCGACGGCCGGTGCGGATGAGCCTGAACCTGAATCCGAGCCTGAACCTGAACCAGAGCCGACGCCCGAGGAAGAAAAACAGCCCGAACCGCAAGCACCCAGGACAGCCGGTGGGGCATCCGCTGCTGAAAAATCAGAACCGGCTACCGGTCAAGATCAAATCGATCTGACCAGCGTTCGCCGCGATGACGAGGTGGCGCCGGCGTCACCAACGGTACGCCGCCAGGCCAGAGAGTTGGGTGTCGACATCTACCGGGTTAAAGGCAGCGGGCCGGGAGGTCGAATCAGCGCAGAGGATGTCCGCAACTACGTGCGCGACACCATGCAGAAGATAGGCAGCGGTATGGTGGTCTCATCAACCGCAGGTCAACCTGTCCAGCGCCCACTGCCAGATCTGAGCCGTTTCGGCACGATCAGTCGTGAACCGCTATCCAAGGTTCGCGAACTGACGGCTGATGCCATGAGTTACGCCTGGTCGACCATCCCCATGGTCACCCAGTATGATAAAGCGCGGATCGACGACATTGAAAAATTCCGCAAGCAGTTCAACGCCTCAGCCACCGCAGAAAACAAACTGACCATGACCGCCTTTCTGGTCAAGGACTGCGCTGCTGCGCTGCGCGCATTCCCCCATTTCAACAGCGCTCTCGACCTGGCCAGCAAGGAACTGGTGCTCAACCACTTCATCAACATCGGCGTCGCCGTCGATACCCCGGCCGGACTGCTGGTCCCGGTGATCCGCGACGCGGACGGCAAGGGGATCGAGCGAATCGCCACGGAATTGAACAAACTGGCGGAAAAAACCCGCGAGCGGCGCGTCAGCCCACAGGAACTGGAAGGGGGAACCTTCACTATCAGCAATCTCGGAGGGATAGGCGGCAACGCCTTCACCCCGATCGTCTACCCGCCCCAGGTCGCGATCCTCGGTGTTTCGGAGGCCGAGATGGCTCCGGTATGGAACGGCAAAAAGTTCGCTCCGCAGCTGATGCTGCCGCTCAGTCTGACCTACGACCACCGGGTCATCGACGGAGCCGCCGGAGCCCGGTTCCTGCGCTGGATCTGTCAGGCGCTGGAGAATCCGTTGAATATGGTGATGAAAGGATAACAAAGGTCTCGAGAAGAACGGAGTGACAAGATAAAACCAAAACGGATCATATTCACGCGGAGACGCAAAGTGAACAGGCGTGAGGCGATTCTGGTTTTGCCACTGTAAATAGACAAGGAGCACTATGAGTACAATACCAGAAAAGACTCAACTGGTCGTCATCGGCGCCGGCCCCGGCGGCTACAGCGCGGCCTTCCGTGCAGCAGAACTCGGCCTCACCGTCACCCTCATTGACCCCGAAGCAAATCCTGGAGGGGTCTGCCTCTACCGCGGCTGCATTCCCTCCAAGGCCCTGCTGCACGTTGCCAAACTGGTCAACGAGAGCGAGGAATCCGCCGGGATCGGAGTCGTGTTCGGCAAACCGAAGCTCAACATCGACAAAATTCGCGAGTGGAAGAACGGCGTCATCGACACACTGACCGGCGGCCTGGGGGGCAAGACCGATAAACTGAAGATCAACTATCTCCGCGGTACCGCGCGTTTCAAAGAGGCAAAGACCCTGGAGGTTTCCCTGGAAAACGGCAACAGCGGGGAGCTGACCTTCGAGCAGGCGATCCTCGCAACCGGCTCGCGTCCACAGCTGCTTCCCGGCGTCGAAGTGAGCAGCCGCATCGTCGACTCCACCGGTGCTCTGGAACTGGCCGATGTCCCCAAAACTCTGCTGGTCGTCGGCGGCGGCTACATCGGCCTTGAACTCGGTTCGGCCTATGCCGCCATGGGCAGCAAGGTTTCGGTGGTTGAGATGACCGCTGGGTTGCTGCCAGGCTGCGACCGCGATCTGGTTTCGACCCTCAAGCGTCGGCTGGACAAAAAGTTCGAGGAAATCCTGCTCAAGACCAAAGTGTCCGAGCTAAAAGAGCAGAAGAACGGGGTAGCGGTGAGCTTCGAGGATAACAAGGGAGAGCGTGTTGCCAGGCGTTTCGACAAGGTGCTTATTTCAATCGGCCGCAAGCCGAACAGCGAGAACCTCGGCCTGGAGAACACAGCCATCCAGCTGGATGAGCGGGGATTCGTGCCGGTTGACGGCCAACAACGCAGTGCGGAAAAACATATCTTCGCTATCGGCGACCTTGCCGGGGAACCGATGCTGGCCCACAAGGCCTACGGCGAGGCCCACGTGGCCGCGGCAGCGGCGGCCGGCGAGAAAGCACTGTTCGATCCGCGTGCCATTCCGGCGGTGGTCTTCACCGATCCGGAGGTCGCCTGGTGCGGGATGACTGAAACCGAGGCTCGTGAGCAGAAACGGAAGATCAAAACCGCCAAACTTCCCTGGCGGAGCAACGGCCGCACCCTGACCCTGGGCCGTGATGACGGTATGAGCAAGGTCATTGTCGACCCGGAAAGCGATCGGGTTCTTGGCGTCGGAATGGTCGGGCCCGGCGCCGGGGAACTGATTGCCGAAGCCGTACTGGCGATGGAGATGGCAGCCACCGGCGAGGACCTGCGTGCGACCATACACCCCCATCCGACCCTGTCGGAAACCATTTACGAGGCGGCACAAATGCTGTTCCACAAATAACCTGCCCGGTGACCGCAAGTGATGGGCCGATAGCAGCGACGGAATCCTGGCGGGTTCGCAGCACACGGAGGCGAATAAGATGATCGATCTCACGACACGCTATATGGGGCTTGAGCTGAAAAATCCGCTCGTCGTTGCCAGCTGTGGTCTGACCAAGACTGTGCGTGGTGTGCAAAAATGCGCCGAAGCCGGGGCGGGGGCGATCGTCCTTAAATCCCTTTTCGAGGAGCAGATCAGTGCCGAAGTAATGGAGCTGACCAACCACGCGAACCACACTGGACACACTGAGGGATTCGAATACCTGCAGGGATACGGAGAAGCACTCGGGCCACAGGACTACCTGAAGCTGGTGCGGGAAGCAAAACAAGCGGTTTCGGTTCCGATCATCGCCAGCATCAACTGCGTCCATAATAACAGTTGGGCCGCATATGCCAAACGACTGGCGGCAGCCGGGGCTGATGCGCTGGAGATCAATATTGGTTTCTTACCGAGAATGGCTCAAATGACCAGCTCGGAAGTCGATGAACGCTACGAGCAAATCCTTTACGCCGTCCGTAGCCAGGTTGATCTGCCGATGGCCCTGAAGGTTGGTCCCTACATTTCATCCTTCGCTCATCTGGCAGATCGGATCGGCAATGACCGCGTTGCAGGAACCCCCTTTACCGTGGGTTGGTGCGGTCCGGGTGAAACCGATAAAGAGATTACCTGGCGGGGAGCGGATGCACTGGTGCTCTTCAACCGCTTCTACAGCTTCGATATCGATGCCGATGCCCTGCAACTGACCGGCGGCAGCCGTTACAGCGCAACCGAAGAGAACCACCTTCCTTTACGCTGGATCTCCCTGCTCTCCGGGCGGGTCAAAAGCGACCTGGCGGCAGCCACCGGCATTTACGATGGGAGGGATGTCGCCAAGCAGCTGCTGGCTGGAGCGACCGTCGTCCAACTCTGCTCCACCCTCTACCGCAACGGTCTCGGCCAGATCGGTCACATTCTTGAGCATTTGCAGGACTGGATGCAGATCCATGATTTTGCCCAACTGGAAGATTTCCGCGGACGCCTGAGCCAAGCCCGCAGCGAGTATCCGGAACATTTCGAGCGAATCCAGTACATCAAGGCCCTGGTGGGCATCGAGTAACCGGAGACCACAGCTCGATTGCCTGCCGTAGGACAGAAGCATGACCGATCATCGGAGTAGACTCCAGGCAGAATTATCCGTCTCGAAGTGATAGAATGGGTGATCACTTTTCTGGAGTTATAATGGCCACCTTTCACCATGCCGTCTTGCACATCCTGCGGGCATTCCTCGTCCCACTGAAATCGGTCAGGCAGATTTCTCTCCTGCTGCTGGTTGTCATCATCTTCATCGCTCAACCTACCCCAGCCATGGCCGCAAGATTTGTGGTTCAGGGCATTTCCGGTGAGCTTGCTAAAAACGTCAAAGTTTTCCTTGCCGCGCTCCCGGAGCCGGCACCTGATGATCTCGACAACTACCTGGACCTGGTCAAAAAAAACACCCGTCAAGCCATGCAGGCACTCGGCTACTACAAACCGGTGATCAGCACAGTCGTCAAACGTGATCAGCAGAACCTAACGTCTATCCATGTCGATATCGCTGCTGGATCTCCGGTCCGGGTCACCAGCCTCGACCTGCAGATCACGGGAGAAGCAGAACAGGATCCGGAATTTCACAAAGCGATACGCCGCAACCGCCTGCGCAAGGGGGAACCTTTTCATCATGGCCATTATGAGGAGACCAAGTCTCTGATTTCTGAACTGGCCAATTCCAGGGGTTATTTTGACGCGCAGTGGGTGACTGCGCTGGTCGAGATCAGCATCCGTAAAAACAGCGCGCGGATCACCATGCTTTTTGACTCCAGGACACGTTACCACTTTGGCGAGATCAGCATTGACGGTGACCCGGAACTGCACGATCTGATCACCAAGACCCGCAGTTTTGAAACGGGTGAGCCTTACTCATCGGCCCTGCTGGCTGAATATAACGCCCGATTGAACGACACGAATTATTTTCGCAGCATCCTGGTGCAACCGGACCTGGAACACCGGGCAGACGGCCTTGTTCCGGTGACCGTTCGAGCGACGCCATATGCCAGCAATATCTTCAATGTGGGCGGGGGTTTTTCTACCGATATCGGGCCACGAGGCAAACTGAAATGGACGGTGCCACGGCTCAATCGGGCCGGGCATTCGCTGGTCAGCAAGCTCGAAATTTCAGCCCCGGAGCAGAATTTTGTCGCCTCCTACAAAGTTCCCATTGAGGATGCACATGCAAACTATGGACTGCTGCAAGCCGGCTACCAGCATCAGGACAATGGCGACACCAACACCAACAAATACACCCTGCAGGCCAAGCGGCTAAAAAGGCTGGGCGGCGGATGGGAGCGCGCCTACGTGCTGCGCTATGAGCTGGAAGATTTTCGCCAGGGAGAACAGACCGACATCTCCCATCTGATTATGCCCGGGCTCAGCTTTACCCGGGACCGCAGTCGCGGCGGTCTGAATGTACTCTGGGGTGACAGTCTGCGATTTTATCTCGAGCTGTCCGATCCGAGTTGGGGCTCGGATGTCCGCCTGGCAAAATTTCGCAGTCGTATCAAATGGGTCAGAACTGCCGGAGAGAACAACAAGCATAAATTCATCGCCCGCTCTGATCTGGGTGGTATTTCAGTCAAATCAATTTATGATGTCCCTGCGTCGTTACGTTTTTTTACCGGAGGCGATCAGAGCATCCGTGGCTTCCGTTACGGCAAGATCGCGCCTCAGGACGACACGGGGTTGTTGATCGGAGGCAAATACCTAGCTGTCGGCAGCTTGGAGTATGGGTATCTGATCCTGGAAAAATGGCGGATCGCCGGGTTCATTGACGCTGGTACCGCGACCAACGATTTCAGCGAATCTATCTCGGTCGGCAGTGGCGTTGGCTTGCGCTGGATAACCCCGGTCGGCCCGTTGCGGCTCGATCTTGCGTATGCGATCTCCGAATCGGACAAGCCCTGGATGATTCACTTTTCCATGGGACCGGATATATGAGAGACCTGTCAGTATTTGTAACAATCAGACGGTGGAGTCTACGCTTGGCAATCGGCGTCATTATTCCGCTGGTTCTGCTGGTCACAGCTCTGCTGGTTCTGGTCGGCACCCGCCAGGGCAGCAGCTGGTTGCTGACCGCAGCGCAACGGGCCGAGCCACGATTTTCGGCAACCCTGGAAGCTGGAACCCTGCTCAACGGAGCGACCCTGAGCGGGGTGAGTTGGATTGGCAGCGGAATAAACGTTCGCTTGCCACAGCTTGAATGGCGCTGGCGCTGGAGTTGCCTTACCGAGCGAACACTTTGTTTTGAACATCTGCTGATCCGGGGAGGTGAGATTATTCTCACCGAGGGTGACGAAGCGCAACCCTCAACCCAAGCGTCCGGGACGGGTGACATCAATTTCAAATTTCCGTTCGCAATGGAAGTCGGCAGTCTGCAGCTGGAGGAGACCGAATTTATTCTCTACGGTCAATACTTTGAGGTCGAAAAGTTGCAGGCCGATGGAAAACTTGCGCTGGATGAAGGCTATCCTCTTTCTCTGAACGTGCATAGCCAACTGCATTTCTCACCCCATCTTGAAACCGTCACCCTGCACCTGTCGGCCTCAGGCTCTTTAGCGGAGCTGGACCTCGATCTGGCCAGCGACGCCCCACTCCGTGCCCAATTGCAAGGGCGTATCAACCTGCTGGCGCCGGAACTGCCCTTTACCGCAAAGCTGGGCTGGCAGGATTTCCGCTGGCCCCTTGAACAACCCTACCTGCACTCCGCAGCCGGTGAACTCGAGATCACCGGAGCAATGTCCGTCGAAGCCGGTCAGCAGAGGACCCTGGATTTCCGGCTGCCGGTGACCGGCACGGTCCGCGCGCTTCAGCTGCAATCGACCAAACTCGTACTGGCTGGCAACACCTACAGTCTGACCAGCCTGCAGGCCGGCGCCCGACTCAATCCGAAGGAATTGCAGATCAAACCTCTGCAGCTGCAGGACCTGCAGGTTATCCTGGCGGAGACAGATTCAACCGCCGCCCCAGGCCCGGCAACTCTCCCCACGGTCATTCTACCGCTGACAATCGGGATCGACGGTCTGGATGTGGTCAACGGCCGGATCAAGCGGGGAGGTCACCAGTATCAGCTTGACCGACTCAAGCTCTCGGCACAGATGTCCGGGTCAGACCTGGCCCTGAAACGGTTCGAGCTGGTCGCACCGCAGGCAGAACTGCAGGGTAATGGGCAGATCGCGCTGCGCGAAAACTATCCGGTCACCCTGAAAGCAGAGGGGCGACTGCGCGGATTGCCGCAACTTGGCGATTTAGGTGTCCGTCTTGCGACCTCAGGCAGCATCTCTGACCTGGCGGTAGCGCTGGAGGCCAGCGGTACGATCACTGCGCAGCTTTCTGCACAGGTCAACACGCTTGAGCCGGACCTGCCGTTTACCGCCGTGATCAACTGGCAGGATCTCCACTGGCCGCTCGAAGAGCCGACCCTGCTTTCCCCCACGGGACAACTCGAGATCGACGGCGTGCTGCCCGGTTATAACTTCCGTCTGGTCGGAGAAGTCAGCGGAGAAGAGCTCCCGGACCTGTCATTGGTTGCGCACGGAAAGGGCGATCTGAGTCAGCTCGGTCAGCTCTCTGCCACTGTTGATACTCTCGGAGGCTCGCTTGCTGTCGACGGTTCCCTGAACTGGGTTGATCAACTGTCCTGGCAAGGCCGGCTGACCTGCAGAGAGATTGAGCCGGGCATGCTGATCG
The DNA here is from genome assembly GCA_002869695.1 of Desulfuromonas sp. Lineage (GTDB taxonomy): Bacteria > Desulfobacterota > Desulfuromonadia > Desulfuromonadales > Geopsychrobacteraceae > BM509. The sequence goes on from PKUD01000134.1 coordinate 13,255, forward strand.
CTTCATTACCTGGCCGGCTGAGCGGAGAGGTAAACACTGCCTTCCACAGGAGTCCCTCGGGCGACTGGCAACTGAAGCTGGAACAGCTTGCCCTCACCGGGGAACTGAAGGGCTGGCCATTACGGTTGCAGGGGGCCGTCCAACATAACTCAACCGGAGAATGGTTGCTGTCAGAGCTACAGTTACGCAGTGCGGAGAACCAGCTTCAGATCGACGGCCGCGTCGGCCGTCAAAGTAAGCTGCACGGGCGCCTTGAGATAGCGGACCTGGGAACTTCGGTTGCCGGCACAGGCGGGACAGCCCGGGGCGAGTTCACCCTCTCCGGCCCGCAGGATGCCCTCAGTCTGGAGATAAACCTCACCGGCCAAGCACTGGCCTACGCGGCGCGGCAGATCGGCGCTATGAAGATCGAGGGGCAGCTGACCTCCGGAGAAAACCGCATGGCATCCCTGCGCCTGCAGGGCGAAGACCTCCACTGGAACAAACTCCGCTTTGAACAGTTCGCAGCAGAATTTTCCGGCAACGACAAACACCATCTTCTCGAGCTGGAACTGCTCGGGGAGAAGTATGCCGCCCGCAGCAGGATCAGCGGGAGTCTGCTCAACCAGCTCTGGAGCGGAGAGCTTCAGGAGGGCTGGTTGGAGACCCCGCTGGGCCAATGGTTACCGGATTTGCCCCTCACGTTTGGTTATGACCTGGAAACGCGATCGGCCACCATAACTAACCACTGCTGGCACTCCCAGACAGCACGTTTTTGTCTCGATGAACCGGCCATGGTCGGCACCTCCGGGAATATCAATGTGAGCCTGCAGGATTTTTCCCTGTCGAGGATTACCGATCTTCTGCCGCAGGGAATCTTCTGGCAGGGAACCCTGAAAGGCAGCGCGGTTGCCGCATGGGAGCCAGACAGCCCACCGAAAGCCGAATTCAGCCTGTCAGCAGGACCTGGCCGGGTCGACATCGATCAGGCCGGCCAAAAACTGCAGAGCGACTACCAGCAACTCGAGCTGAATGGCAGTGTCAACCAGCACGAGAGTAGCGCTGAGCTGACATTGCGTTCGCACATGCTGGGTCGTGGCGAGGTGCGACTTGAGCTGATCACCGCTGTCGGGGAACCCAGGATCAGCGGCGAATTTCACCTGGCCAGCCTGCAACTTGGTCTGCTGCGCCCATTTATCGCCCCGCTGGATAAAATCTCCGGCAGCCTGGATGCAGACGGCACCGTCGATGGTCCCCTGAAAAAGCCACAGGTGGCCGGTACAATTGTTCTCCGCGACGGGCACCTTGACGGACCAAAACTGGCGACCGAGATTGAACAGGTCAACGCCCAGCTCAGGCTGGAGAAGGATCAGGCTCTTCTGCAGGGCGATCTGATTCTGGGGAAGGGGCGGGCCGAATTGGACGGGGCCTTCAACTGGCAGCAGCATCCGGTGACCGGCTGGATGACCCTGAAAGGGCAACAAAATCGCTACCGCATCGAACCCGAACTCAATCTTCTGTTGAATCCTGATCTGCGCCTTGAACTGCAGCCCGGCCAGCTGGCATTAAACGGCACAGTCGCTATCCCATACGGCCGGGCAAAAATAAAATCGCTGCCCAAAACGGCCGTCCAGCTTTCGCCGGATGTGGTGATTCTGGACACCCCGGATGCCTCGCGAATCAAGCAGACGCTGCAATTCTTAATGGGCCTGGAGATCCAGGTGAGGGATGATGTGGTGATTGAGGCCTTCGGTCTGAAAAGTCACCTTGATGGCACGCTGGCACTCAACCGGACTCCAACCCAGCCTCTTACCGGCAACGGCAGCATCGATCTGCGGGGGGGGACATACCGGGCTTTTGGCCAGAACCTGTTGATCAACCGGGGGATGCTGCTGTTCTCAGGCCCACTGTCGAAACCATTCATCGATATCGATGCTATCCGCAACCCGGAATCAACCAGTGACGGCGTAATTGCCGGAATCCGCTTGAGAGGTCCGGCACAGAACCCGAAGATCACTATTTATTCGGAACCGGCAATGGCGCAACAGGAAGCCATTTCCTATCTGTTGCGTGGGCGGTCTCTGGAAGCCGGTTCGGCATCGTCCCAGGACACCATGGTGGCTAACATGCTGCTGGGTGCCGGAATCAGCGGTAGCGGCAGAACCATCTCTGAATTTGGTGAGGCGATCGGTATAGAGGATCTGGCTATTGAGACCCGCAGCTCTGGTGAGGAGACCCAGGCTCGGGTCAGCGGCTATCTGTTGCCGGGTGTCCAGGTCGGCTATGGCTTCGGAATTTTCACACCGGTCACGGAAGTGACGCTACGCTATGAAATCCTGCCAAAACTGATCCTTGAAGCAGTGGAGGGCCTGCAATCGGCCATTGACCTGCTCTATCAATTTGAATTTTGACAGTTCTCGGCCCGCAGGAAAGTTCGCAGGACCAGGGAATCAGGTGGGCGGTTCATCCACGTTCTGACCGGGTAGCGCAGCGAACCCTGCCCTTCATCAGCCGATACTCACCAACTGCAATGCAAAAGTCAGGTCACAGCCTGCCAGATCGTGATTGCCGTCAAGCAGGACATCCCGCTCTGAGACGTTTCTGATCCGCATTTGCCGTTGGGTTCCGTCGCCCAGCTCAAGGTTCAGCTTCTGACTGATGCGCAACTCTTTTTCGGCGGGGAACAGGTTTCGCGGAACCTTGAGCAGGTTTTCCTCCAGGCGTAACCCGTAAGCCTGTTCTGCCTGAAGATGGATATTCTTGACCTCGCCGACCTTCATGCCAACCACTTCGTCCTCCAGGGCAGTGAAAACCTCATCATTCCCCAGCGTAAAAGAGAGCGGTTGGTCTTCGTCACGCTGATCGAAGATCCGGCCATTGTCCAATGTGCCGATATAATGCACGGTGACCTTGTCACCGGATTTTGCCCTCTGCATGTCAACCCTCTTCATTGGTAATCAGCTGAAACCGGTCATCGAAATAACGTTCAAGAATCACCCTGACCTCAGACCAGGCGAGCCCGCCACCTCCACAGCCGGGACGTGGCACGATAACCTGCGGCCAGCCCTTGTAATCGGCCAGTTCCACCAGCTCGCGGCAGGACTGTTCGATCAACCCGAACTCGGGCACCTCCTGCGGGCAGTTTTCCACCGGGAAACTGACAATACGATTGCCGAGATCGAAAACATGGTTGCCATGCATGCGGATCTGCTGCCCCAGGTGCCAGGCCAGGTGCGAAAACCTCTCCCGTGCCTGCCGTGCACATCCGCGCGGCATATCGCAGGTTCCGTCTTTCTTGACAGCACCGCCGGTGGTAATGGCGACGACCATCCCCCGTTGGTGATGGTCCCAGAGATCTCCTACAATTTCGATCATCGTCAACTCCCAAAACCCTCTAAACCCGCTCCCGCTTCCAGCGCCTGACTTCGAGGATCTCAGTCATGACCGATACCAGGTAATCAAAGACATCCTCCCGGCTGTAGATAAAGCGCGGCATTTCGTTGATCAGAATCTCCTCCAGCCGGTTGAGAACCTCCCCATCCTGACTGTTCAGTTCGTTCATCACCGCTTCAAACATGGGGATGACTTCGTACTGATCCTCGCGATCGAACGGATGCGGATCCGGCTTACCGGTAAATTTTGGCTGCTCGCGCGTCTCCTTGACCCGCGGGTACTTGTAATACAGATCGGAAGGCTTGATAACGACCGGCATATCAATGCCTATCCGCACGCTGATGAACATGAACAGGTTTTATGCTTGCACAGTTCGCGACTCTTGCCACCACCGCTGTCGGCGATATAACGCTCCAGACTGTCAGAAAGAACAAACCAGGACCCATCGCATTCCTGGCCTTTTAGCAAGCCGCGCTTGATATGCATCAACACATTGAGTGGTGTCGTATTCAACCGTTGGGCGGCGTCTTCCATTTAAATCACTTCAATCCTCTCTTCCATTTCTACTCCTCGCTGTTCAGTGTAGACCGTGACCGTCTTCTGCTGTGCACAGGGAGACAACCTCACCAGCCGCGGTGAAAGATATTCGATCTCTTTTCTGACCTGTTTATCGAGCTTTTTCAGCCACTGTCGTGGCAATTGCTCGGGACCGTAGAATGCCCCGGCAATCATCCCGGCGATCGCACCGGTGGTATCCGCGTCACCCCCTTGATTGACCACCCCGACCAGACAGTCTTCGAAACTGTCGGTGGTGAACAGGTAATGAAATACCGTCTGCATGGTATCGACCACATAGCCGGATGCCTGCCCCCGATAATTATTAAACTGGAACGTGGGACACTTAATAACCAAAGAGCTGGCCAACTCCCGCAGTCCGTTTATATCAGCGCCCAGGATCGCCGCCTGAACCATACGCCCGACACAGAGGCAGGCGGCATCGGACAAAACGTGATGATGAGTCAGCCGGGCCTGTTGCAGAGTGCATCGCTTGAACTCCCGCTCATCTCCCAGCGTAAACAGTGCCACTGGAGCCATGCGCATCGCTGCCCCGTTCCCCGCATCCCATTCGTTGTAGGGGACTTCCAACTCGCCACTCTTCATGTAATGTCGGATGCCCTTGCGTACCGTCGAACCGATGTCGATCGGTTTGCTTTTCATCCAGGCCACGAAACTGTCGGCGACCAATTTTAATTCCCACTGGCCACGTAGCAGGACGACCCGGGCAATCGCCAGGGACATTTCCGTATCATCGGTCACCCGCCCCGGTTTGATCCCCAGCCAGCCGCCGCCGCGAATCTTGCGATGTACCCGGTACCGGGCTCTAATCTCTCCCGGAGACATGAACTCGGTAGTCGCTCCTAGTGCATCTCCCAATGCCAGACCGAGAAAGGCGGCCAGTGCTCGCGCATGAATGTCTTCCTGATCAATCATGATATCTGGCCATTGGCTCATTCACAGCGAACAGCGAACTTGACACATCAAAATTTGTTTCAACCACCTGTCAGAACCTTGATTTCGAATTCTCCGCCGATGACCATCAGTTCTGCCTCACCTTTCAGTAAGGATTTCGGCAGTATTCCGCCCATGAAGAAGATCTTGGTCAACGGCACATCAGCCTGCAGAACCCGACTGCCGAATTCCCAAGCCCGTTCAAAATCGTCGGTAAAGGAGTTCAGGTTATTGAGTCTCATCAAATAATGTTTTTTGTCGCGTTGCTCGATAATCTGGTGTTCTGCGAAACCGTAGACCCCACGGTAGAGCTTCAGGTGGGTCCGACCGGGAAAACGGATGGCCAGTTCGTATTGAACGTATTCATAGAGCAGATCGAGCTGAGGGAGAATCGCGCTGGTCCGCTCGGCTCCCTTCATCCGATCGACCGTATAGAGGAAGTAGGCGTCACCATGCATATCTTTTATCGGAACGCGGTGAAATGTGGGCGCAAGGCCGAGCCTTGATTCTACCCAACCCTTGAGGACCGCCCCCTCGATGGAGTTGCTGTCAAACTGCCAGCCACGTAGAAAACGCAGGTAACTGTTCTTCAAACTTTTTCGACTGTTCTGGGTTTCCTCCCGCTGCCACTGATGTAGCTGATAGCGTACATCCATAAAATTATGAAATTGCAAGCCACGCGCTTCTGGGTCCGCCAGTCGGTCCAGCCTTTCAAACAGCTGGCGCCCGTTATGACGCACTCCCTGGAGCTCCAGCGGTTGTGGATGACGATTGTAGTGGTGCGACGCAATCGCCCAGGGAGGAAGGCTGCATTTGTTCAAAGGTGTTGTGTACATAAATGCCGTCAAGTTGAGACAGGGCCAAGAGGTCCGGACCAATTGGTCCAGCTCAAATACCAGTCCCTGTTGCCTGTTTTTTTTGCATCACGTGCCGGCAACATTGACGGCTGGAAGGGCAGATCGTTCTGGCAATTCCGCAATAAACTCAACAATCACTGTCGGTTAGCAAATTTAGTCGGCATTGGCTGCACAGCAGGCTGCAGACCGTGTGTAGAGTTCAATTAGATATTTTGCACTAACAGTGCCAGAACAGCTGAACCTGAGGACTGAATTGTTTTTGACAATGTATAGATGTCTCTTCAAAAGACACACAAATCAGCTCAGCAGAAAAAAGGGGCCGCAAAAGCGGCCCCGGGTGACGAGGGAGTCGTCAAGGGAGTCATACCAATATACAGACAGCTGTACATCTGCCGGGCGGAGTACCGGCGCACATCGCAATTGAAACCATTCGGAGGAGGCACGAAGGGTTCTCTCCCGTTGTTTCAACGGTAGCCATGACCACGCTTCCCGTTACGTGGACCACGTCCGGAAAATCTTTACATCAGCCGGAGCAGGTTGCAGAATCGAGGAATCAGACACCTGCTAAGCCAACCTTATCTGCAAACGAAATTCTCAGTCGACCCGTTTGCGCAGGAAGGTCGGGATATCAAACTGCTCGTCATCTCCGAACATGTCCCGGCTGCCGAAACTGTCCCGCTGCTGCTTGCGAATATAGGTCGGAACGTCGCGATCGATTCGTGAATTGACCCGATCGATAATCCGCGCGCGGTTATCCAGGTCGTCACTGGTCGGTTTCTGCTTCTGGGCATAGGCATCACCAAAGCCGGTAGCGATAGCGGTAATCTTGATCGCGTCGCCGAGATCTTCGTCGATCACCAGACCAACTATGATGTTGGCATCTTCATGGACTTTCTCATGGATAATGGTCGACGCCTCTTCGAACTCCTCCATGGTCATATTGGACGATCCGGAGATATTCACCAGCACGCCCATCGCACCCGAGATATCTATATCTTCGAGCAGTGGGCTGCTGATCGCCCCGTGGGCCGCTTCGGCGGCACGGCACTCGCCCTCGGCCACCCCGATCCCCATCATCGCCATGCCGCGGTTACTCATCACGGTGCGGACATCGGCAAAGTCAACATTAATCAGGCCCTCGGTGATGATCAGGTCGGAGATTCCCTGCACCGCCTGACGCAACACATCATCAGCCGGCTTGAAGGCATCGAGAATACTCATATTTTTGCCGGCCAGGCCGAGCAGTCGGTCATTCGGAATCACCACCAGTGAATCAACCACCTCGCGCAATTCCGCAACACCTTCATCTGCCCGCTTCATCCGCTGTTTACCTTCCCGGGTAAACGGCTTGGTGACGATACCAACCGTCAGCGCTCCGGCCTCCTTGGCCGCCCTGGCAATCACTGGTGCAGCGCCGGTTCCCGTGCCGCCCCCCAGGCCAGCAGCCACAAAAACCATGTCCGACCCTTCGAACATTTCGACCAGACGTTTGCGATCCTCTTCTGCCGCTTCCCGTCCAACTTCAGGATTCGCTCCTGCGCCAAGGCCCTTGGTCAGTTGACCGCCTAGCTGAATTTTCATTGCCGCCGCGCTCCGGCGCAGAGCCTGAGCGTCCGTGTTGGCAGTAATGAACTCCACCCCTTCAACTTGGCAGCGGATCATTGTATTAACGGCATTTCCGCCACCACCGCCGACACCGATCACTTTGATTTTTGCTCTCTGATCCAAAGATTCCTCGAACTGAAACATAACTCCCTCATTGCTTGGCATGATGCCCTCCCTTGGGTATGGCCTCCGGTTCTCTCCGCAGATCCCCTTCAGCTGGTTATTCGGCCCATGCGGGCCATTCGTTTTACTTGACATATATTTTCAGGACGCTAGAAAAACTCGCCGAACCATTCTTTCATCCGCCGGGCGACCCGGTCGAATACGTTTTCCTGGCCAATCTTGAAATTCTGAGTCTGCAAGTTGTGGCTGCCGTATTTAACCAGACCAACACCGGTCGCATAGATTGGCGAATCAACAACATCCTTCAGTCCACCTATATCGCAGGGCGTTCCGCGCCGCACCGGCAGGTTGAAAATCTGCTCCGCCAGTTCCGGCATACCCGGCAGGATGGCGGACCCCCCGGTTATGACGACTCCGGATGCGATTAGATCCTCATAGCCGCTTTTCACAATTTCACGGTTGACCAGGGAGAAAATTTCTTCAACCCGGGGTTCCAGAATCTCTGCCAACAGTTGCCGCGACAGAACCCGCGGCTCCCGACCCCCGACTGAAGGAACTTCGATGTTTTCGTCTTTACCGACCATCGAGGTCAGGCAGCAGCCGTATGCTTGTTTGATTTTCTCAGCTTCAGCCATCGGCGTCCGCAGGCCAACGGCGATATCGTTGGTCAGATGGTCACCACCGATCGAGAGAACCGAGGTGTGCTTGATCGCACCCTCGGAGAAAATGGCGATGTCCGAAGTCCCGCCACCGATGTCGACCAGGGCGACTCCGAGTTCTTTCTCGTCGGCAGAGAGGACCGCTTCACTCGAAGCAAGCTGCTCAAGGACGATGTCAGCGACATCCACACCGGCTCGATTGCAGCTCTTGATGATATTCTGCGCGCTGGCGACCGCTCCGGTAACGATATGCACCTTGGCTTCCAGGCGCACACCGCTCATCCCGAGCGGCTCCCGGATACCGTCCTGGTCATCAATGATGAATTCCTGGGGCAGGATATGCAGCACCTCGCGATCCATTGGAATGGCGATGGCCTTGGCTGCGTCGATCACCCGCTTCAGATCTTCGTTGGAGACCTCGCGGTTCTTGATCGCGATCACCCCCTGTGAATTCAACCCTTTAATATGCCCGCCGGCAATCCCGGCAAAGACCGACTTTATTTCACAACCGGCCATCAACTCAGCTTCCCGAACAGCCTTACTGATCGCTTCAACGGTGCTCTCGATATTGATAACCACACCTTTGCGCAACCCCTTTGAGGGGCTGGATCCGAACCCGACGATCTCCAGTTCGTCCTCGGTCAGGTTGCCGACAATGCAGCAGATTTTGGTGGTTCCGATGTCGAGCCCGACAATCAAATTTTCCCGTTTACTACTCATGATACCCCCTTGGCATCAGCCTCTGGCTTGAGCGGCAGCCCGCTCTATTCTGACAATGATTCTTTCATCCACATTAAGATCGATATAATCGAGAACCGGTAACCGCTTCTCCAGTTTCGCGTAGATCCGCTCCAGTCGGTCAATTTTTTCACTGAAGGAGTCACGACCAATCCTGATCTTGACCGCTCCCTGGTAGGTATAAAGGCAGAAACCGCCACCCTCTTCCCGGTGAATCTCTGAAACTTGGTCCAGATTGAAAATCTCCCGCTGCTTCAGATTTTCAATCAGGGCAATAATCGCTTTCAGCTGCCGGGCATTCTCGCTGTCGCCCTGCTGCAGCTCTGCCCGATCAAAACCTGTTACCACAGGGAAATTGAGAGAATCGCCAGCGCCTAGCACCTTGAACACTTCACCCCGCTCATCGAGGTAATAGAGCAGATCCAGATTGATGATCGCTCGTGGCTGTCGCTCCTCAATCCGGATCACCACTTGTTTCGGGAATATCCGCGCGACCTGTGCTTCTCTCACCCAGGGGTTTTCAGCTATCTTACGGCCGATCAGATGGAGATCCAGATCGAAGGTCATATCACCGCGATTGATATCGGAGAGACCGATAATGTCTTGCCCCGCCATCTGGGTATTTCCCACGACTTCAATGCTTTCGACCCGGAATAGATCGGAGGCCAGCAGAACCTGAACCAACAGAGTCCCGCCGACCAACAGCAGAACCAGGCTGAAGCTGAACACGCCGATCCGCAGGGCGCGATGCAGCAGCTTACGCAGGTTGAGCGGCTGCTTCTTCCCTTTTCGTCGGTTCTGGCGGAGCTTCTTCGGCCCCTTTTTCAGGTTCATATCACGCATCAGTTGATCACTTGTCCAGATCAGCATCGAGCAGAATCCGCTCGACCAGTTGTTCGAAACTCATCCCGGCCGCAGCCGCAGCCTTGGGCAGCAGACTGGTTTCGGTCATCCCCGGAATCGTGTTGACTTCCAGGCAGTAGAATTCCCGTTCCCGCAACATGAAATCGACTCGTGCTGCACCGCGACAGCCCAGTTGCCGGTAAATCTCGGCCGCAACCTGCTGAATCTGCTGAGTTAATCCTTGCTCAAGCGGCGCGGGGAGCAGGTATTCGGTCTGCCCAGCCGTGTATTTGGCGTGGTAATCATAAAACCCGCTTTTCGGTACAATCTGAATAATTGGCAACGCTTCACCATTGACGACCGATACGGTCAGTTCCGCACCATCAATAAACTCTTCAACCAGCACCGTCCGGTCGAGGGCCGCCGCGGTATCGATACCGTGACGCAGTGCTTCCTGGCTGCGGGCGATAGTGATGCCGATGGTGGATCCCTCGCGAGACGGCTTCACGACCATCGGCAGATGACGACAACGCTGCAGCAGTTCTTCAAGGTCTTCACCGGTTCTGAACACTGTAAACCCGGGTGTCGGCAATTCGTGATAGAGCAGCATCTGTTTGGTCGCCACCTTGTCGATAATCAGGCTGGACGCCAAAACGCCGCTGCCGGTATAGGGGATCTGCATCATCTCCAGCAGCCCCTGGACCCGACCGTCTTCGCCGAATCTGCCGTGTAGGCAGATAAACACAACATCGATTTCAGCTTCTTTGAGCTGCTCTGGCAGATCCTCGCTGACATCAATGGAGACAGCTGAATAACCGAGCCGTTGCAGCGCTGCCAGAGCTGCCTGCCCGGTTTTCAGCGAGATCTCCCGCTCGGCCGACAATCCACCGAGCAGTACACCGATCCTTTTCTTCAGCATCTCTTCACGGAGGATCATCGTGAGATCTCCTGACCGACAATGCTGATATCCAGATCGAGTGTGACGCCAGACTGCTCGAGCACCCTTGCCATTCTAGTTTCGCTCCTTCAGATGTTTCCCCAGCAGGTCACAGACCTGGTTGACATTTCCCGCTCCGAGGGTCACCACCAGGTCTCCCGTTTCCACAACGTTACCAAGATAAGTTACGGTTTCTTCGAGAGAACCGCAGTAGATCACATTGCGGTGTCCATGCTCGATGATGCCATCCACCAGTCGTTCCGCACTGATGCCTTCGATCGGCTCTTCCCCCGCTGCATAGATATCTGTCACCACCAGCACGTCCGCCTGATAGAATGCGGTCAAAAAATCTTCATATAGAGCTTCGGTTCTGCTATATCGATGGGGCTGAAAAACCGCGACCACTCTTTTCTTCCAGCCTGCCTTGGCAGCCGCCAGGGTCGCCTTGACTTCTGCGGGGTGGTGCCCATAATCATCAACCAGCATGATGCCGTCGATCTCACCCCTTATCTCAAAACGCCGCTGCAACCCGCCGAAATTGCGAAAACCACTGACGATTGTGCGAAACGGCACACCAAGTTCCATCGCTACGGCAATCACCGCTAGAGCATTCAGCACATTGTGCCGTCCCGGCATCTTGAAAGAAAGGCGTCCCAGTTCCTCACCCTGGTAGTGGGCAAGAAAACTGGTCTGACCTTCGCGCTGCTGAATCTCCGTCGCGTGAAAATCTGCCTGACTACTCAACCCGTAGGTCAGATATCTTTTTTTGACCTGAGGAATAATCTCCTGCACCTGTGGATCATCCAGGCAAAGGACCGCGCGGCCGTAAAACGGCACCTTGTTAATGAAATCAACAAAGATCTCTTTGATTTCGTCGATGTCACTATAGAAATCGAGATGATCTGCATCAATATTGGTCACCACTGCAATGGTTGGCGACAGGTGCATGAAAGACCCGTCCGACTCATCCGC
>PKUD01000084.1 GCA_002869695.1 Desulfuromonas sp.
CGGAAGCGGAGTTTCCATCTATTTCCGTGATCCTGAGGAAAATGTCATTGAGCTCCGTTATTACGAGCTTGACGACCTGGATCAACCCTGTCTGCTCGACTCGTGAACAGGGGCAACCAAAGCTAACCTCGACAAATGGGCGACCTGCCCGTATCACCGGTCCGCTTCCAGGGTCTCCTGTTCTTGCTTGGTGATATCCGCTGCGGGGTATCAAAACTAAACGGGCCTAGAGTGAAAAAAACGGCCGGTCTTTTGTCAATGACAGACTGCTTCCTGGATATTGGTTTCTGTCGTTTTTCAGAACCTCTCCGGCCGTTTGAGATAGCCCTGCAGTGACCTGCGAGGATGTCCTTTGTTGCCGCTGCTCTGGAAAGGCTGGCAAGGTTGCCAGGGCAGAATTCTCTGCTAGGATAAAAATGTTTCGGAGGAACTTCTTGTTCCATGGCTCATGCCTTTCAAACCAATTTCAAAGGAGTTCACGATGGCAGCTAAAAAAGTTCTGATGCTGGTCGGTGATTTCGTCGAAGATTATGAAGTCATGGTGCCCTTTCAGGCCCTTCAGATGGTTGGGCACACTGTCCATGCTGCCTGCCCGGGCAAGAAGGCTGGTGAGACAGTCCGTACCGCGGTGCATGATTTTGAGGGCGATCAGACCTACAGTGAAAAACCCGGTCACAATTTCGCCTTGAATGCGACGTTCGCCGAAATCAAGGCTGAAAATTATGACGCATTGCTCATCCCGGGAGGGCGGGCTCCAGAGTATATTCGTCTCGATAAAACCGTATTGAGTATGGTGCAGCATTTTGCCTCCAAGAAAAAGCCGATCGCTGCCGTTTGCCATGGTGCCCAGGTCCTTGCAGCGGCCGGGATTCTCAAGGACCGCTCCTGTTCCTGCTATCCTGCGGTTGGACCGGATGTTCAACTCGCAGGGGGTAAGTTTATGGATATTCCTGTTGATCAGGCCCATGTTGATGGCAACCTGGTGACTGCACCGGCATGGCCCGCGCACCCAGAATGGCTTGCAAAGTTCTTGCAGGTGCTTGGGACGAAGATTGAACCCTGAGTCTGGTTTCGTGGCAGCACAATCCGGTTGTGCCATACAGCAATAAGGGCTTACGGAGTTTACCCGTAAGCCCTTGTTGTTTCTTTTTTTGTTGTACCATCTTGCGCCCCTCCTGAACTCCTGGCTGGCAGTGTCTACACGTCCCTTCAGCACGAACAACTAATCCAGCGACACATGGCAACGTTGAGATGACTCAAACGTTATTGAAAATCTCTGATCATCGGGGTTTTTCAGGCCATTTGTGGCCGCACCGGGATCTTAAGAATCATCAAACTGGTATCGTCCTCTAAGTCGTCCCGGTCGGCAACGTTTTTGACTCTCGATAACAGCCGTTCAGAGATCTTTTCAGCGGTTTTGTGATGCCGGGTTGCCAGCAGTTGCCGGACCCGTTCAGGTGAAAACATTTCACCGGTTCGGTTTCTTGCCTCCGAGAGCCCGTCGGTTCCGATAATCAAAATATCACCTCCCCTCAACATCAAGGACTTACACTCAAACCCACCTTTTTCAGGTGAGTTGTCTGGAAGTGGCGAATCCTTTCCCCGTTGGCAATGAGCGCAAGGATCAAGATGGATTCATCCACGCTTAAGCTTCGCTTGGATCCTCTGTTGTTCTACCTTTTATCGGGTGCAGCAGAAATTCCAAGCCGTGACACCTGCAACGTCGCAGGCTGTCGTCGCTTGCGACAGCGTGCGACATCTTTTGCGACAGGGGTTCTGCCTGCATTCAAGAATAAAATCATCAAGGCACCATAACTTCCTGTATTCAAAGAAATATTTTCAGTGCTGACTTTTCGTTTGGTTGGCACGTCATTTGATATTTGGGATTAGCAAATCCAGTTAAAACGACAAACCATTAACCTAAGAGAAGGAGGAAAAAATGGCTGGGTGGGATTTGTTTCAGGAAATGGACATGTTGCGTAGGGACATTGATCAGGCATTCAGGGGCATCGGCAAAAATTACCTCTACCCCTCGTTCTTGCCGGGCATCGGTACGGGCGACTACCCGCGTGTCAACCTGAGCGAAGATGAGAACAATTACTTCGTTGAAGCTCTGGTTCCCGGAATTGACCCCAAAGATCTCGACCTGAATCTGATGCAAGGCACCCTGACCCTGACCGGAGAAAGAACAGAGCCAGAGCATAAGAATCGGACATGGCACCGGAATGAACGGGGGATGGGGACGTTTATGAGAACAATAGAACTGCCAGAAGCGATTGACAGCAACAAGGTCGATGCAGAATACCGGAATGGAATTCTTTTGATCACTCTTCCCAAACCCCAGAGTGTCAAGCCGAAAAAGATTTCCGTTCGGGCAGAGTAACAGGAAAAGTTGAAGAGCATAAATCAGCATAGAGGAGGATAGAAAAATGGCACAACAAGAGATGGTCAAACGTGAAGAATCGACCCCTGTCTCTCGAGAAGAAACCCGTTCAACAAGTAAGGTGATGGTCCCGGCAGTCGATATCTTTGAGTCTGATGACGCCCTGACCCTGGTGGCCGACATGCCTGGTGTCGCCAAGGAGGGTTTGGATATAAATCTTGAAAAGGGGGTTTTAACGCTCAGTGGCGAGGTTGCTCTGGAAAGTCATGGCAAGCCTCTCCAGCGCGAGTTTTCATCGGCTAATTATTACCGGCAGTTCAAACTGTCAGAGCATATCGATGCCGAAAAAGCTGCTGCGGAACTCACCAGCGGAGTGTTGACCCTGACCATTCCCAAGGCCGAATCAGCAAAACCGCGGCGTATTGAAATCAGACACTGAAAAATCTTTGGCCCCTGATCCCTTCAGGGGCCAAGCTCTGTCTATCGTGCTGCACAGAGATGCTTAGAGTGCTCAAGGAGTCATTATGATGCGTTGGAAATTGAACCCAATCACAATTACTTTTGCGCTGCTGGTTACTTTTTTCGCCGGGGTGAGCGGTCCATCGAGTTCAATGGCTCAGGACAAAGGTTTAGAAAGTTTGAAACAGACCGGACTGGCTTTTCGGAGCGTTGCGAAAAAAGTTTCTCCGGCAGTTGTTTTCATCAAAGTCGAAAAAGAAGTTACCACGCAAGGTTCAACGGAACATTTCTCCCCTTTTGGCAGTCCCTTCAACGACGAGTTTTTCCGTCGTTTCTTCGGGGCGCCACCGCAATTTCAGCAACCCCATAGAACACCCAAAAAACGTCAGGAAGTGGGTCAGGGTTCGGGTTTTCTGATGACGCCTGATGGCTACATCCTGACCAATAATCATGTTGTCGGAGGTGCGGACCGGGTTCAGGTGCAAATGCTTGATGGTCGTGAATATGAGGCAGAAATTGTCGGTACCGACCCTGGCAGCGACCTGGCTGTCATAAAAATTAATGAATCGGACCTGCCATTTCTCAAGCTCGGGAATTCAGAGTCCTTGGAGGTCGGGGATTGGGTTCTGGCGATCGGCAACCCGTTCGGCCTTTCGCATACCTTGACAGCGGGTGTCGTCAGCGCCAAAGGGAGAAGCGGGATTGGCCTGAACGATTATGAGGATTTCATCCAGACGGATGCTGCAATCAACCCTGGAAATTCAGGTGGACCCCTGGTTAACCTTGACGGTGAAGTGGTGGGAATCAATACGGCAATATTCAGCCGCAGTGGCGGTTATATGGGGATTGGATTTGCTATCCCAGTCAATATGGCAAAAGACATCAGAAGCCAACTGATTGAATATGGCGAAGTCAGACGTGGCCGTCTCGGTGTTTATATCCAGGACATGACCAAGGATCTGGCAGACTCTTTCGGCTTGAAGACAGCTGCAGGTATTTTGATCACTCAGGTGGTTGATGGCTCCCCGGCGGAGGATGCCGGGCTTGAGCAGGGGGATGTGATCCTCAAAATCGAAAATGACAACGTGGACAATGTTGCCAGCTTCCGCAACCGTGTCGCACTGACGGCTCCGGGGACAAAGGTAAATCTTGTTATTCTGCGTGATGGCGATCGTAAAAATGTAAAGGTTAAGATTGGCCAGCTGGACCCGGATAATTCACCGCTAACCGGCAGGCAAAGTGATCTGCACGATATTGGCATGAGCCTGCAGCAACTTACCCCGGAACTCGCAGAGCGGTTTGGCTACTCAGGGGAAAGGGGTGTTCTGGTTGCAGGCGTCGAAAGTGGTTCTCTTGCTGATCGAGCCGGAATCAAACCCGGTAGCTTGATTCTTGAAATCAACCGGCAGGAGGTGTCGAGTGTCGCAGATGCGCGCAAATTACTGGGCGCCGGCAAAGGGAAAAACCAACTGCTGCTGGTCAAGCATGGGCAGGGAACCCGCTATGTCGCCCTGAAAGTCGAACCTTGATAGAGGTGTTGATATGAAAGAGGGTTTCGCCTTTTCGCTAAAAGCGCTGGGGATATTGCTGCTCCTTTACCTTCTGCATCAACCGCTCATGCAGGCGTATGAATCAGCTCTGGGCAGGGGGATCTCTCTTTTCCCTTCGAGCCAACTGATTCCTCCCGGGGACTTTTACAATAGTTCTTACTGTTTGCTTGCGGTCAGTGCTCTGCTGCTGACAACCCCTGGGTTGACCTGGAAGCGGCGTTCTCAGATGCTGATATCTGGGCTCACGGCTTACTTAGCGCTTGATTTTGCCAGTTTTTTATTATGGGTCACTCCGCCAGAGGTTAACTTTCAGGGACAAGCTGGACAGCATATCTATACCCTGTTTTGGAAGGCTCTGGGACAATGGGTTCTCCCGTTGTTGTTATGGCTGATTGCAGTACGGCGACAAATTAAGGACATGTTTTCCGTTCTTCCCTCCAGAGGAATTGCCGCACTCAGGCAGTAGCCCTTCGATCAATCACAACGGTTTGCTCACCCAAATGGCCAACCCGATATTTCGGGTTGGCCATTTGGGTGAGACTTCAGCCCTCCAGTGTTTATTCGGGTCCCGTCAGTTTTTTGATCGCATTTCGATGTATGGCCTGTTCGCTTTGTTGTTGCAGGTTGAGCCAAGAGTTTATATATTTTTAATAATATTGATTGAGATTGGGGGTTTATGTCTGAAAAACGGGTAAATAATCGCAAGAGAAAACGTTTGAGGGTTCGTTTTGGCCTTGAGACGCCGAAGCGGATGGCCTTTACTGATGATCTTTCGCCCAAGGGGTTGTTCATCACGACATCAATGCCGGAAAAACCCGGGACCATATTGATGCTTGAGATTGAGCTTTCCGCCACAGAGACTGTAAAGTGTCAGGCGCAGGTCCGCTGGGCGCGAAAAATTCCGTCCAGCCTGCTTCGGGTGGCGACCAAGGGAGGGATGGGAGTTACGCTGGGTCGTTTTTCCCAGGGGAAAGAACTCTACCAGCAGGCGGTCGAACAGCTTCGCTATTAATTCGTTGTATGATCCGGGGTTTTCATTGAATCAACTCTCCAACCCATCTCTGCCTGTCGTTGCTCCTGATCTGGTCCTGCTGAAAAGTGGAGCCGGCACTTGGCAGGTCCAAACCCTTTCTTCACGACTTGCCGCCTGGTGTGATGTCGAGACGGAGCACTCCCGCGGGCGATCTCTGTCTGCCCTATTTCCCGGGGCGGTCCCTTCCCTGACTGATCTGGCCAATGATGTCCTTGACAGCGGTCGGGATCAGGTCGATGTCAAAGTTCAGCCTGTCCGGGACAAGCCGGCCCTGTTGGCCGACATTCAGTTTGCCGGACTGACCGATGACTATACGGGCCAGTTGGTTAAAATAAGTTTCCGCCAGGAGAGCGTGGCCAGTCTGCAGGAGACCCGCTTTCATGATCTGATCGGCGGCAGCTCCGGAATGCGCGAGGTTTTTCGCAAGGTTAGACTGTATGCTGTCTCGGATGCTGCAGTGATAATCACCGGAGAAACTGGGTCAGGTAAGGAACTGGTCGCCCGGGCTTTGCACGCTGAAAGTGAGCGAAGCCGCCAACCCTATGCCGCTCTGAACTGCACCGCAATCAGCGAACAGTTGCTTGAGTCTGAACTGTTTGGTCATGAACGTGGTGCTTTTACCGGCGCGGTACGGGAACATCGCGGTTATTTTGAACGGACCGACGGTGGCACCCTGTTCCTTGATGAGATCGGTGATATGCCCCTGCACACCCAGGGGAAGCTGTTGCGGGTCCTGGAGGACGGGCAGGTACAGCGAGTCGGCAGTGAGCAGAGTCGACAGGTCGATGTCAGAGTGGTCGGGGCCACCAATGTCCCCTTGGAGCAGGCTGTTGCCGAGCGGCGTTTTCGCGAGGATCTTTATCACCGACTGGCGGTGTTGCGCATTCATCTCCCGCCGCTACGCGAGCGGGTGGAGGACATCCCGCTGCTGGCCGATTATTTCCTGAACCAATTCAATGCCAAATACCACAAATCGGTCCATTGTCTCACCGCTGAAGCTGTTCGGCTGCTGCAGGCCTATCTCTGGCCCGGCAATGTCAGGGAACTCCGCAATGTTCTGGAGCGCGTGATCGTCGAAACTGAAGCGGAGGCGATCAGTGCCAAGGCCTTCTCTGAGTGGGTCCGCGAACGGCAGCAGTTTGCGCAGAATTCTCGTAGCGGGGTCCTGTCGCGTAGCGCTGACGACCTGCCGATTGCTTTAGCGGCGCCTTCCGCTGACGCTGTGCTTGACGTTAAACCGCTGACGTCGCAAAGAGTTGCCGGACAGCGAATCGATCTTTCTGAGGACGATATTCGTAATGCTTATCAGGAGGCCCGGGGGAACCTGTCTGCTGCCGCCCGGGCGCTGGGCGTCCATCGTGCAACCCTCTATCGTCATCTTCAGCGACTCAAGCTGGACCGTGACGCCCTCGATTGATTCTTTAGTTTTTCTTCTCTCCTGCGACGTTGCACCTGTCGCGATTTTTCTTCGTTGCGACAGGTGCAACGTCGC
This sequence comes from Desulfuromonas sp., assembly GCA_002869695.1. GTDB lineage: Bacteria > Desulfobacterota > Desulfuromonadia > Desulfuromonadales > Geopsychrobacteraceae > BM509. Next base: position 6,918 of record PKUD01000084.1, read on the forward strand.
AGCTTCTTCTTCTGCTCCTGCCCTGCTTTCTTAAGTTACTTAAATCCAAAGAGAATTTATTTTCAAGCAGTTGGCACTCTGCTTGAAGTTTGTCAGGCCATGAGGCGAAATGATCCTGACAAATTTCCAGCAAAGGAGCAAAAAAATGTTCGGATTGCACATGATGAGTGAAATGGAAAAACTGCATCGCGAGATGGACCACCTGTTCCATCACCTCGGAACCAATGTCATGCAGGAACGCCGGGGGGTGAACCCAGAGGTTCAGGTTGAACGTTCTGAAGAGGGCTATCGTCTTGAGGTGCCCCTGCCCGGGATAGACCCGGACAAGCTTCAGATAGAATTGCTGGGCCGGCGGCTGTCACTGGTTGCCGAGAGCGCTGATGGCGATCCTGAGGAAAAGGTTGTCTGGCACCGTAGAGAGCGGCGGAGCCCTGCCTTTACCAGATCGCTGACGTTGTCGGAAGAGATTGATGCGGACAGGGTTGAAGCAGAATACCATAACGGGATTCTGGTCATTTATCTGCCAAAAGCGGAATCGGCGCTGCCTAAAAAAATCAGCGTTAAAGCAGTATGACAACAGACATCTTTTCACCAACAGACGAGGAGTAGGAAAATGACTGATAAGCAGATCAAAACCATTCAATCTGCGACTGACTCAGAGTCAAATAACGCCATACCTGTCTATCGTAGCACCCCGGCGGTGGATATCTATGAAACTGCTGACGCGCTGGTCATCAAGGCAGATATGCCAGGAGTTGCCGAGCCGGATCTTCAGGTCGAGATTGAGCATGCTGTGTTGACCCTTGAAGGGAACTCTCTGCCGGATGGAAAGGGGCAAACGACTTACTATCGTCAGTTCAGGCTCTCCGAGGCGATTGATCCGGATGGCGCAGACGCAGAATTAAAAAATGGGGTGTTGACCCTGCGATTGCCGAAATCAGAAGCGGCAAAGCCGAAAAGGGTTGCCGTTAAAACACTGCACTAATCGCTGCTTAGCCGGGATCGACTCTGATCCCGGTTTTTTTTCAGAAATGTGTTCAGGAAGAGCTATCCTTTCAACAGGACAGAATCCTGACAGGAGCTGGTTACGATGAGCGAAATGGAAAAATTGACCCGCAAGGTGCAGGAGGGGCTGCAGGCGGCCCAGTCGATGGCGCTCCGCCTTGGTCATCCGGACATCGATGGCGAACATCTGCTGTTGGCTCTTTTGGAACAACAGGACGGCTTGGCTGTCCGATTGCTGCAAAAAGTGATCGGTTCGCCGGATGCCTTGATCGCAGAATTACGGGAAGGTCTTCAGACCAGACCGCGGGTCAGCGGTCCGGGGGTGGATCAGGGCCAGCTCTACGCCAGCCGCCGGTTGGGGCAGTTGCTGGTGGCGGCCGGAGATGAAGCGAAGCGCCTCAAAGATGAATATGTCAGCGTGGAACATCTGCTGCTGGCGGCAGTGGCCGAGGGGGAGCGTACCGCAGCGGGCAGATTGCTAACCAAACAGGGGGTGACCCGGGACAATCTGCTGCAGGCGATGACGGAGGTGCGTGGCAGCCAGCGGGTGCTCAGCGACGATCCTGAAGAGACCTACGAAGCACTGCAGAAATATGGCCGGGACCTGGTCGAGGAAGTCAAGCAAGGGAAATTGGATCCGGTTATCGGCAGAGACGAGGAGATTCGCCGGATCATCCGGATTCTGTCGCGCAAAACCAAGAACAATCCGGTTCTGATCGGTGAGCCGGGTGTTGGTAAAACGGCTATTGTCGAAGGGTTGGCGCATCGCATCGTACGCGGGGATGTGCCGGAGGGGCTGAAAGGGAAGACGGTCTTCTCTCTGGATATGGGGGCTCTGGTCGCCGGGGCGAAATATAGTGGCGAGTTCGAAGAGCGCCTCAAGGCCGTGCTGCGTGAAGTTCACGAGAGCAACGGCCGGATACTGCTCTTTATTGATGAACTTCACACCATCGTCGGCACCGGCAAGAGTGAAGGGGCGATCGACGCCGGAAATATGCTCAAGCCGATGCTGGCCCGGGGCGAACTGCACTGCATCGGGGCAACGACTCTGGATGAATACCGCAAGTACCTGGAGAAAGATCCCGCCCTCGAACGGCGCTTCCAGCCGGTGATGGTGGACCAGCCGAATGTCGAGGCCACAATCAGTATCCTGCGCGGATTGAAAGACCGTTTCGAGGTTTTTCATGGTGTGCGTATTCATGATAATGCTCTGGTTGCTGCTGCCGGGTTAAGCCACCGCTATATCGCTGACCGGTTTTTGCCCGACAAGGCGATCGACCTGGTGGATGAGGCCTGCGCCACGATCCGGACCGAGATCGACTCCATGCCGACTGAACTGGATGCGATTACCCGTCGCGTCATGCAGCTGGAGATTGAGGAAGCCGCCCTGAAGAAGGAAAAGGATGCAGTCAGCCGGGAGCGGTTGACAGTGCTGCAGAAAGAACTTGCCGACCTCAAGGATCAGGAGCACGCTCTTGCCGCCCAGTGGCAGCATGAGAAGGGCGGAATCCGCGGTGTTCAGCAGCTCCGGGAAGAAATCGAGCAGATGCGTCTGGAGATCGAGCAGGCTGAACGCGCTTATGATCTCAATCGTGCGGCGGAACTCAAGCATGGACGTCTTCCGGAACTTGAGCGAAAACTTAAGGCCGAAGAGGAAAAGCTGCAGGACGCCGACTCTGGCGAAAAACTGTTGCGTGAAGAAGTGACGGAAGAGGAGATTGCCGAAATCGTCTCCCGCTGGACGGGCATCCCGGTGACCCGGCTGGTGGAAAGCGAACGGGAAAAGCTGCTTAAGCTGGATGAAATCCTGCACCAGAGGGTTATCGGTCAGGATGAAGCTGTGCAGAGGGTCGCCGATGCGATCATTCGTGCCCGGTCCGGGATCAAGGACCCGCGTCGGCCGATCGGTTCATTTATTTTCCTGGGGCCGACCGGGGTGGGCAAAACCGAACTGGCCAAGACCCTATCGCAAGCGCTGTTTGACAGCGAAGAGAGCATGGTCCGGATCGATATGTCGGAATATATGGAGAGGCATGCGGTCAGCCGGCTGCTGGGAGCTCCTCCCGGATACGTCGGGTATGAGGAGGGAGGCCAACTGACGGAAGCCGTGCGCCGCCAGCCCTACTCGGTGATCCTGTTCGACGAAATCGAAAAAGCCCATCCGGAGATCTTCAATGTGCTGTTGCAGATTCTGGATGACGGCCAGGCGACCGATAACAAAGGACGGACGGTCAGTTTCAAGAATTCCGTTGTGATCATGACGTCCAATATCGGCTCCCAGTATCTGCTTGAAGGGATCCGCAACGGTCAGATCCCGGCGGACATTCGGAAGAAGATCAGCGAAGAGCTGCAGCGCCACTTCCGTCCCGAGTTTCTCAACCGGGTCGATGATACGATCCTCTTCACGCCGCTGAGCAAAGACGAGGTCACGCGGATTGTTGTCCTCCTGACAGAGGAGCTGCGTCAGCGTCTCGCGGAGCGGCAGATGGGACTGGAGTTGACCGATGAGGCGTGCGCGTTCATCGTCGACTCTGCTTATGACCCGGTCTACGGAGCCCGGCCGTTGAAACGGTTCCTGCAGCATGAGCTCGAAACCCGGATCGGGCGGGAAATCATAGCAGGGAGCGCCTTGGCTGGGTCCGTCTTGCGGGTCGGTGTCAAGGATCACCAGCTCAGAGTAGACATAGCCGGCAATGAAAGCGGATCAGAATAACGATTTCAATGTTTTACCCGTCGATTTTGCTTGCAAGGCAGGAATTATTGCGTATAATAATAACCAAAAAGGTCAACAATGATCCGAGACTCCTGGAAGGAGGCCGAAATGCGTATCGACATTCTTTGTAAACCAGATAGCCATGGACGTTGTGACGGAACTATGGATAATGTTCGTGCTGCTCTGAACAAGTTAGGCGTTGAAGCTGAAGTACATATGTTTCGTGACAAGCGGAAAATGATTGATAACCGCGTATATGTGGTCCCGGCGCTTATGATCGATGATCAGGTGCGGGTCGCGGGGAGAATTCCCGATGTAGATGAGATCGTCCGCTTTATTGTAGAGCGGCCTCGTTACCTGCGGGCCGTTGCGGAAGTCGCGTAACAAAAATTCATGATATTCCGGCCAAAGAGCCCAGCCTGATCCAGGCTGGGCTCTTTACTTTTGAAATTCAGTGCGTTACTGTTCAGCCGATATTCTCTATCTACCTATCAGGGAGCGTGGTGAATGGCAAAAGTTTTGCTGGTCGATGATGTCGAACTTTTTCTGGAACTGGAGAAATCCTATCTGGAGGAGTGTGGCTATGACCTGGTCACTGCGGATTCGGGTGAAGAGACCCTGAGGCGGATTGATGAACTGGCGCCGGATATCGTTCTTCTCGATTTCTACATGCCGGGTATGAACGGTGATGAGGTCTGTATTGCCCTGAAGCGAAGCGAGCGCTGGAAGGATCTGCCGATTATCATGGTTACCGCTGCCGGGCAGATGGAGGAAATTCAGCAGTGCCTGGCGTCCGGCTGTGACGATTATGTCACCAAGCCGGTTGACAAGGAGGAACTCCAGGAGAAGATCAGGCGCCTGCTCGGCTTACTTGATCAACAGACCGCAGAACGCGTGATGCTCTCGTTGCCGGTGACGATCCATTTTTCCGGGCAAAGTTTTCAGGCACGGACCCGAGATATCTCACTGAATGGGGCCTATCTGCAGACCGATGCCGACATTGCCGAAAACAGTGCTATCGATTTAACCCTGTCTCTCGGCGACGACGCATCTTTGCACCTGCTGGGCAAGGTAAAACGGAATAATCCAGAAGCCAGTGATGGTTTCGGTGTCTACTTTATCCATCCGGGAGAAAAGGAAGTGACTGTTCTTAATGACCTTATCCAGAGTGCAGGGGAAACGGCAGGTCGCCAGGGTGGCTCACTTGCCGATGCTGATTTACGCCTGAAGCAACTGGAAGAGGAATGTGGCCGCCTGCGGGCTGAAAATGAAGAAGCGAAACTGCGGATCGCTGACCTGGAGAAGGAGAACCTGGAATTCGCCGATCAGTTTGTCCAGATCGAAGAGGTCAACAACAACCTGACCAACTTATATATTGCGTCCTCCAGACTGCATTCGACCCTGGATCGAGAAGAGGCGCTGGCCATTATCAAAGAGGTTGTGATCAACTTTGTCGGTGCGGAAAAGTTCGCCATTCTTGCCTATGACGAAACCGATGGGTTGTTGCGGTTCGAAACGGGTGAAGGGTTCGAGGAGGGTGAGCAGTTCCCGGATGTGAAAATCGGTGAGGGGATTCTTGGCCAGACCGCAGAGAAGAAAGAAGATTACTTTGTCGAAGGGTCGATCCTTGCGGGCTCTGATGATCTGGCCCGGCCGCTGGTGGCCATTCCTCTGGTGATTCATGATGAGGTCATCGGCCTGCTGTCTATTTACCGCCTTTTTGTGCAGAAAGATCAGCTCGATCCGATCGATTTCCAGCTGTTTTCAATGCTCGGCGAGCACGCGGCGACAGCGCTCTTCTCTTCCGCTCTCTACAGTAAATCGGAGCGCAAGCGGCAGACTTATCAGGGTTTCATGGATCTGTTGTTGAAATAATCCTGTTCAGTGGCAAAGCAGTCCTTCCTCCAGGGCGAAGCTCAGTAACTCCAGCCCTTCTGCGGGTGGGTATTCCGGCAATATTTCCGCCGGAGTCCTGGTTCCGTCCGAGTCTTGCAAAAGCCTGGCAAAATCTTCCTGAAGCGATTCACACAGCACCTCATCGCCCCGGCGGATAAATATCCCGGTTGAACCACTTGGGTTCAGGACCTGATATGCATCCTCCAGGGTCAATCCACCCATAGATGTGAGTTCATCCAGCTCATAGTTGAAGGCGACCAGGCGCAGGTCCCGAGCCTGTTTCCAGCATTGTTTCCACGCTTTTTTGTCTGCTTTGACCGGGCGTTGCGGGTTGATCTCGGGGCCGAGCAGTGTTTCCGCATAGTGGTAATGGTAGCGTAGCAGGTCATTGACCAGTGGCTGCAGTTGTGGTTTACCGCAATGCTTTAGTTCGGTGGCCAGAAATTCCTGCTGCAGCGGAAAAATCTGCGCCGGAGTCCAGTTCTCAACAGCGAGTATTTGTTCCAGCGGTATCTTCTGACTCTGAAGCAGCCAGCTGGAAAAACGCTCCAGCAGGGACACCGGTCTGATCCTTAGGGCCTGACAGGCGGGGAGCAAAAAGCCGACCGCCCGGCCGCGGTTGTAAAAAATATCGGTGGCCGCGCTCAGCAAGCGGCTCTTAGCCAGGGCTTGAGGTGGATAGTCGGGAGTGCTGTATATTTCGTAGGGCGGAGCGGGCATGCTCTGCAGGTGGAGCTTGTCCCTTTCGAGGAACAAGCGGGTGCCGGGCAGAATCGCCAGCGGGAACATGTCGAGCTGGTTTGGCCCGGCTTTCAGGGCCCGATTCAGGCTGTCGCGAAAGCCGGTGTGGGTGTCTCCCGGCAGGCCATAGATCAGATCTAGTCCGAACACGACACCGGCGTCCGAAAGCTTCTGCAGTCGATCGAACAGCTGGCCCGGATCGAAGGACCGCTGCAGCGGCTGCAAGACCTGTGGGTCAGCCGACTGGAGGCCGATCTGCACCGAGCAGCGCAGCTTCGACAGCAGATCGATGGTCTCATCATCTAGAAACTCGGCTTTCGCCTCAAGGTGATAGTGGATCTGCGGCGCCGTTTTCAACAGCAGTTCCAGCAGCCTGCGGCCCCTGTCGCGGGGAAAATTGAAGGTCGAATCGAGCACCCAGATCTGCTCTGTGCCACGGGCGACAAACAGGCGTAACTCTTGTTCAAGACGTTTGCTGGCAAACGGCCGGACCCCCCGGTGTCCCTTCGCATCATAACAGAAGCTGCAGTTGAAAGGGCAGCCTCGAGCCACTTCCCAAAGCAGTCCGCCTCCCCGCTCCGGGAGCAGAACCTGTTGCAGATAGGGGGATGGGAGCTGGTCGAGATTTTCACAATACACCGGTCCCGGCAGCTCACCGCCGGGAGTGTAGACCCCGGGGAGTTGGTCGATCGGTAACCCTGCTGCCAGATTCGAGACCAGGGAAGCAAATACCGCTTCCCCCTCGCCCCTGATTACAGCATCTAGCGTCCCCTCAAGCTGGACAGCCCGGGTATCCGCACTGGCTTCAGGGCCCCCGGCGACCAGCAACAGTTCCGGTCTCTTGAGGTGAAGGTGTCTCGCCAGGCTAAGCACCTGATTCCGGTTCCAGAGATACAGTGGAAAAGCGACGATGTCAGGTTTCTGTTTCGTGTCAATGGCGTCCAGCATCTGGTCCGGTGACTGGTCCAGAAAGAGATCGATCAGGGTGGTTTCAGCCCTGAACTCCTCTGCGAGCGCTGCTTTCAGGCAGGCTGCCGCCAACGGGGTCGCCTGGGCGGAGGGTCGGACATGCAGGGTCGCTAGCAGGATCTTCAAGGCAGTTCTCTCTGCTCGGCAGTCCGCGAGGGAGGCGGGTTCTGCAAGTGCAGCCCGGTGATAGTGAAACCATGGTGGGGGAGAGTCTGCCGACAGTGTTCAGGCTGATTTCTGATATGGCCCAGGGACAGTTCCAGGCGTTCACGGTTTTCAATCCGTTGCGCCTGTTCCCAGCCGTTGTTGTTGCCCCGTTCGGTGATGCTGGAGCGCTCTCCCGACGATAGAGCCGGCAGGCAGCTGTGTTGCATGTCATTCCTTTGCGGAACCCTGCAGTTGATGACAATAATCAGGCTGGTTCCTCTTTATTATGATGGCCAGGTCGATGTGCCGAACCGGCCAGGGTCACCGTCGATAAAAAAATTGTTACCGATGGCGTAGGGTCGAAAATACCGGGATCGATCATGGTGCGGGCACCGCTACTGTTTGAGGCGGACCTTGATCCGCGGTTTTCCGGCACTGATATCGATCTGAAACTCAACCGGCCGGTCACCGAACTTCTGCCTGATTTTTTCACGTTGGACCGCCAGGTAGTCAGCGACCTTGGCCGGACTTGGCACCGCTCCGGGAAGTCCGCATTGCTCGCGGGCTTTGGCCAGCTGCTGATGCAGATGTTCTGCTTCGCTGGCCGCTGAAGCTGGGTATGGTTTGGGTGCGGTGGAGGTTTTGGCGGCCTTGGTCAGATGACGGTGGTATTTCCCTTCATCAATCAGCCGCAGGATGCGGTCCCAGTAGTTGCTGTACGAGACAAGTCGGGCGGTCAGGCTGTGGTAGCGGAACTTCAGATCGGTCTGGGTGATCAGCAGAGGGTTGTACTGTCGGAGCTGTCTGGAGAGATCCTTTCGCTCGCGGTAGGGTTCGCGCTTTTCGACCCCGGCAAAATACTGCTCATAGCGGATCTCCAGTTCTTTCAGCCGGGCCTGGAAATCCTCCAGATCCCGTGTCACTGTTTGCCGGTCTTTCATCTTCTCCCCTTTCGCCCAGTGAACTATACTTCAGCCACCCACCTTTGTAAATAAAATCGGCTGAAAAACGAGCAGTTTCGGGGCTATTCAACTTGACTCGAGATAGCCCATTCGAGATAATTGAGCGTTTTTCCAAAAGATTAAACCCTCGCCAAGGAGACGCAGAAATGAGTCAGGATCTGGCAGCGGTTATCCTCGCTGCAGGAAAGGGGACCCGGATGAAATCCAACCGGGCCAAGGTGCTGCATGAAATTGCCGGTCGGGCAATGCTGCATTACCCTCTACAGGCCGCCCGCCAGGCCGGTTTTGAACGTTTGCATGTGGTGGTCGGACATCAGGCCGACCAGGTCAGGGAGACGCTGGCCGAGAGCGGTGTCTGCTTCGTTGACCAGACCGAGCAGCTGGGGACCGGGCATGCTCTGCTCTGTGCCTCCGAGTCGCTGGCGGATTTTTCCGGGACCCTGTTGCTGCTGTGCGGGGA
>PKUD01000032.1 GCA_002869695.1 Desulfuromonas sp.
CCAGACATGGGACAGCACCAGCGCCTTGTCCTGTTCAACAAACAGGGAAAACGGGTTGCCCTCCATTGCGACGCGGGAGAGTTCAATCATCTCCTCGGCAGGCCAGACATCGAAAACCAGGAAATTCCCGCCGGTGACCAGGTAGAGATAGTCTCCGTCCGTCTTGGAAAAGTCAGCTTCATCAACCCCCGCTTCCTGGACGTTGGTCCCGGTGTACTCGCGGGCCGCATCTACCTGAAGTGCTTCAGCGGCACCACCATCCAGGCCCATGTCAGCAGCAGGCGCAGAGCTGAATTGCGTTTCGAGGGTTGATTTGAGCGTCGCAGATTCAGTTAAGTAGCTTTGCAACTGCTCGCAATCCGCAAAGCTCACCAGGCGGGAGGGTTGTCCGTCTTCAGGAAGGTCGGTTTCGCCACGGTTGGAACAGGCAACGAGCAGAAGAGTGAGCCCAACCAGCAGCAACCAGCGACAACAGAATGTTCCTTTACCCATAACAACCTCCTGTCGGAGATGGGATGATCGAAAACAAGTTATTTAATTATATAACAGAATAGATAACAACAATCTGTTGTTTTTTAGCGGGTTATCCGTTTTGCGCTGGCGGGGCTGAATTGAACGGTCCACATTATTCTGTCTAACTTAATACCCGCTTGAGATTCTGGTCAGGTTAGAGCGGCCTTGTTCTTCACATTAATTTGTGCTGAACCGTTTCACAATCTCAGCAGCAACCGCCTGAATTCCGATTCCCGTCGGGCAGGTTTTGTCGCAGCGTCCGCAAAGAAAGCAGCTGATCTCGCCCCAGCGTTCAACATCGGCGGCCAGCTTGTGGTGGATTCTTCTGCGGGTGCGCAGGGCTTCGCTGCCGAGGGGGTTGTGGCCGCTGGCTTCGCGCATGAAGCCGTCGAACTGACAGGAATCCCAGACCCGGCTGCGTTCGGTACCGCCTTGATCGGTGCGATCCTGAACGCAGAAGCAGGTGCAGGTGGGGCAGACCAGGTTGCAGCCGCTGCAGAGGATACAGCGGTCACCGATCTCGCGCCAGAAATCATCAGGTACCAGCTCCTGCTGGACAATCCTGGCGGCCTGCTCCAGGGTGGCCCGCTCCTCGGCTATTCTCTTTTCACTCAAAGACCTGATCGTGCCCAGCGTCTCCGGGTCGATGTCGTTGAATTCTGCGAGCAGGGCTGAACCGATATCGGTGAAGGCTTGCGCCAACCAGCCGTCTGCCAGCGCGATCAGCTCGATATCGCACCGCCCGTCCGTCAGCGGCAGTAATTGCCCGTCCGGGCCGCAATAGCCGGTCAGCCCGATCAACAGACCGTTCTGCCGTTTGACGGCATAGGCGTCATCCTGCGGGGGGAAGGCGCAGAAACGGTCGACGAAGCCCAGGCACTGCAGGTCGGCTCGGTTGAGGCCGAACAGGCAGAGCGGCGTTTCGGGAACCGTTGCGAGTTGAACCCCGCCTGCGGTATCGATTTTCAACAGCGGGTCGAGCTGCGGCAAGAAGTATTCTGTGGGCTTGCGCTGCACCGGTTCGCCGCTGAGAACCAGCTCCCCCTCCCCCCAGGGACGCAGTAGCCGGGTTCCGTCCTCCAGCCGTTGCGGGACCAGTAGCCGATAGCTCTGGGCAACATGTGTCAGCAAACTGTCCAGCTCGGCGCGCTGCATGTGTTTCATAACGCCTCCACCCGTACCGCGCAGACCTTGAATTCGGGAATTCCGGATTCCGGGTCGAGAGCATTGTTGGTCAGGACGTTAGCCGCCCCTTCTGCAAAGTGGAAGGGGGCGAAGACCTGCCCCGGCGGCACCCGCTCGGTAATCTCTGCGCTGACCTCGATGGTTCCGCGACGGCTGCTGATGCGGATGGTCTGCCGGTCACCAATGCCCAGTCGTTCAGCGTCCTGCGGGTTCAGTTCGGCGAAGGCCCTGCGTTCTTCGCGGTCGAGCAGGTGGCTGCGACGGGTCATGCTGCCAGTGTGCCAGTGGAAATAGGTGCGACCGGTGGAGAACAGCAGCGGATACTCTGCGTCCGGCTCTTCTTTCGCGGGCTTGTAGCTGACCGGGCTGAAGTGCCCCTTGCCCCGGGTGCACTGCTGCTGGTGCAGGATCGGCGTGCCGGGATGAGAGCTGTCGGGGCAGGGCCAGCAGAGTCCGTCGAGGTCCAGTCGTTGATAACTGATGCCGCCGTAGCTGGGTGTCAGAGCGGCGATCTCCTCCATGATCTGGCCGGGGTCAGCATAGGCCGCGGGCAGGCCGCAGCGCCGAAGCAGGTGCGTCAGGATCTGCCAGTCGGTGCGGGCCTCGCCGGGGGGGTCGACGGCCGTCCGCCCGCGTTGAACCCGCCGCTCGGTGGAGGTGAAGGTACCATCTTTCTCGGCGTAGCAGGAGGCGGGCAGCACCACGTCGGCCAGTTCGCAGGTTTCGGTCATGAAGATATCCACCGTCACCATGAACTCTAGATTTTCCAGCGCCTGCCGCACATGGGCCTGATTGGCATCGGACAGCAGCGGGTTTTCACCGAGAATGAAAAAGCCCTTCAGCGTCCCGGCAACCGCGGCATCAATGGCATGGGTCGACATCAGCCCCGGGCTGCTCGGCAGCGGTACGCCCCATGCGTTGCTGAATTTTGTGCGCATGGCGGGATCAGCTACCTTCTGGTAGCCGCTGTAGACATCGGGCAGCGCGCCCATGTCGCAGGCGCCCTGTACGTTGTTCTGGCCGCGTAGCGGGTTGACCCCGGTGCCGGGGCGTCCGAGGTTGCAGGTGAGCAGGGCCAAGTTGGAGACGGCGCGGACGTTGTCGACGCCGTGGCTGTGCTGGGTGATCCCCATGGCGTAGACCAGCATCGCTTTGTCAGCCTGGGCGAACATGCGGGCTGCGGCGATGATCTGCTCAGCATCAAGCCCGGTCAGCTCAGCGGTTCTTTGGGGTGTGTAGGGTTCGACAGCGGCTTTCAGCGCCGGGTAATTCTCGGTCCGGGTTTCGATAAAGGCCCGGTCTTCGAGGCCCTCTTCGATAATCTGGCGGATGATGCCGTTGAGCAGCGCGACGTCGGAGCCGTTGCGCTGCCGCAGGTGCAGGTCGGCGTGACGGCTGAGGCGGATCTTGCGGCTGTCGGCGACGATCAACCGGGTGCCGTTCTGCACTGCCTGGAGAATCCGGCTGCCGATCAGGGGGTGCTGTTCAGTGGTGTTGGAACCGATCACCAGCACCAGGTCGGTCTGGTCGAAGCAGCCGATGCTGTTGGTCATTGCTCCCGAGCCGAGGGTCTCCACCAGTCCGGTGACCGTGGACGAATGGCAGAGCCGGGCGCAGTGGTCGACGTTATTGGTGCCGAAGCCGGCACGGGCCAGTTTCATCAGCAGGTAGTTCTCTTCGTTGCTGACCTTGGCCGAGCTGAGGAACATCAGGCTATCGCTGCCATGGTCATCGGCGAGTTGTCGCAGTCGGCGGTGGACCAGCTCGAGAGCTTCGTCCCAGCCGGCTGCCTCCAGCCTGCCGTTGCGTCGGATCAACGGCGTAGTCAGGCGGTCGGGATGCGCGACGAAGGCGTGTGCATTCCAGCCCTTGACGCACAGCTGGCCGCGCGAGACTGGATGAGCACCGCTTGGCTCCACGCCGCTCAGCCGGCCCGATTCATCCCTCAGCAGATGGAACATGCAGCCGGTGCCGCAGTAGGGGCAGACGGTCAGGGTCGGCTTCATAAAGCCCCCCGCAGGTGTTCGACCTCGTTCAGCCAGAAAATCGGCCCATCACTGCAGCAGTACAGGTGCTCTATGGTGCAGTGACCGCATTTGCCGATGCCACAGCGCATGTTGCGTTCCAGCGAAAGCATGATCCGGTCGCTTGGCAAGCCTTTGTCGTGTAGCGCTTCAATCACCGGCCGGTACATTGGCGGCGGACCGACGACAACGGCACAGGTATCGGCGGGGGCGATCTGCAGCTTCGGCAGCAGGCGGGTGATCAGGCCGGTTTCGCCGTCGTAGCAGCTGTCGGCGGGGTCGTTGTCTACGGTATAGGTGCAGCTGAAGCATGCGGAGAGCCGCCACTGGAGCAGGTCGTCCTTGAACAGTAAGTCCTGAGGCGAACGTGCACCGTAAAGGATATCAATTGTACCAAATTGCTCCGGGTAATCCTGACAGTATTGGATCAGCGAACGCAGGGGGGCCAGGCCGCAACCGCCGGCCAGCAGGATCAGGTGCCGTTTACGCAGCGCATCGATCTGAAAGGGACGGCCGAAGGGGCCGCGAATGCCGATTGTGGCACCCGGCTGGAGGAGGTGCATAGCTCCGGTGAGGCTGCCCGCCTTGCGCACCCCGAGTTCAAAATAACCATTACGGCTCGGCGAGCTGGCCACCGAGATCGGAGCCTCGGTCAACCCGGGAATTGACACCTGAACGAACTGCCCAGGCTGATGATTCAGCACAGAACCATCTTCCAACTGCAAGCGGAACAGCTTTTCCTGCGGTGTCAGGTCGCTGACCTCAAGCAGGCGGCAGAGGCGCGGTGCATAGATGGAGGATCGCTGCGTGGAACAGGTGCTGGGCATGGCAGGCTCCGATGGGATGACTATAAACAGTGTATACCATGCCCGGGGGCAGTCAGCAATTTCGTGCGGCTATTTTACTTCAGCAACAAAGATTGCCCGCTGCGGAGCCGGATAGCCTTCCACGGTACGTGACCGGTCCACAGGGTCGAGAAAATCCTCTAGAGATTCGGTTTGAATCCACTCTGTTTCCCGCTGCTCGTCACTGGTGGTGCGGGTGACATCGATGCAGCGGACCTTGGTGAATCCGCTCCGCTGCAGCCAGTTGCTCAGGCAGGGGGCGGTCGGCAGAAAAAAGACGTTGTTCATCTTGGCGTAGCGTTTCTGCGGACAGAGGCAGAGATCTTCCTCGCCCTCGATAACTAAGGTTTCCAGGACCAGTTCCCCCCCGCGCCGCAAATACCTCTGCATCTCGACCAGGGTATCGAGCGGCGAGCGGCGATGGTAGAGGACACCCATGGAAAAGACCGTGTCGAAATAGTTTTCGAGCGGCGGTAACTCTTCGAAGGTTACCGGCAGGCAGAAGAGATTGGGTATGGCGGCGAAGTGCTGCAGTAACAGATGCTGGAAGTAGAAGGTCAGGTAGGGTTCGACGCCGAGCAGCAGCTGCGGGCGGTGCGCCAGCATCCGGTAGAGGTAATAACCGTTGCTGCAGCCGATATCGAGCACCTTGCGATCGGTGAGCGGGGCGATATGCGGACGGACCCGGTTCCACTTCAGCGCAGAGACCCACTCGCTGTCGATTTCGATGCCGAACAGGTTGAACGGTCCCTTGCGCCAGGGGTCCAGCTCATGCAGCAGTGCGGGGAGCTGCTCCCGTTGCTCAGGAGTCAGATCCTCGGCGCGACCGATGGTTACCGCGTCGAGGTTGCAATTGATGGCGGACGGCGTCGCATCAAAGAGGCGCTCCATTACCCCGAGGTAGCGTTTTCCCTTGGCATCGATCTGTTCAATATACTCCTGCTTCGCGCGGAGCAGTTCGGCCAGCTGGTCACGGTAGCGGGCCAGGCCCAGCTTGTCGGCATTTTGCAGCAGGCGAGCGATCGTCATCAGTCTTTAAGGGCCAGCAGTGAGGCAAAGTTGAACCATTTGAGCCAGACATCGATGGAGGTGAAGCCGCAGTCCTGAAGCCGTTTGCGGTGAGCCTCAAGCGTTTCCGGCACCAGCACGTTTTCCAGGGCTTCACGTTTCTGGCTGATCTCCATCTCTGAATAGCCGTTCTCTGCCTTGAAACGGTAGTAGAACCCCTGCTGCAGATCGTTCAAGAGCTGCTGCTCGTGGACAATCTTTTCGGTCAGCAACAAAACGCCGCCCGGGGTCAGTGCCCGGTAGATGTCACTGAGCAGTCGCGCCCGGTCGGCCAGGGGTAGAAACTGCAGGGTCAGGTTGATGATCACCACCGAGGCGTTCTCCAAAGGGACCCGGCGGATGTCATTTTCGATCAGCTGCACCTGTTTACCGGCATCGATGGCGGTCAGTCGCTGGGCATAGGTTTCCAGCATCGGCGCGGAGCTGTCGACCGCAACCAATTCGAACTCTCTCTCGCCGATTTCCCGGCAGAGGGCAAGGCCAAGGTTGCCGTTGGAACACCCCAGGTCATAGATGCGGGTTCCCGGCTGGTACTTGCTGGCGACGATTTGCGCCTGGCGATGGATACTTTCACGGTAGAGTGGTACCGAGCGGACCAGCATGTCGTCGAACACCTCTACGACCTCCCGGTTGAATTCAAACGGGCTGATCGGGTCACGTGGTTCGGCATATATCTTGTCTTTGTTCATGGCTTTTCTTTCCCGAATATTCATCGAGGCGCAGAGTACTGCAAACGGTGAAATATTGCCAGATCTTCAGCTGGTTCTGGCGGGCTTTTAACGCTAGACTGAACTGTCATCACTTTTCCCTGAAGGAGATTTCATGGACGGATTTCAGTTTGTCATTCCTTACAGCGTTCACGTCGCCGATGTCAACTACGGCGGCCACGTGGCCAACTCAGCCGTGCTGAATTTTTTCCAGGATGCCAGAATCAGATTTCTGGCAGAACTCGGACCCTTTGCCGAAATGAAAATCGGTGAAGACTGCGGGACCATCCAGTCGGAGGCACATGTCTATTACCGGGCAGAGATGTTTCTGCATGACGAGTTAAAAATCGGGGTCCGGGTCAGTGAAATAAAACGGTCATCCTTTTCCCTGGCATACCGGATTGAGCGGGATGGTCAGTTAACTGCCGAGGGAACCACCACCCTGGCGGGATTCAGCTACAGCAGAGGAAAAATAGTCCGCTTACCCGAACCTTTCCGGGCGGCACTGGTTGATTTTCAGAAAGAGTGAGAGCAAGCGGCATCTGATCACCGCTTGCTCTCTTGTTCTCTGACTGAACCTGCTTCGGGGCAGCTCAGAACAAATATTTCTCGTCAGCCAGGGTCGCACTCGCCAGGGCCCGTTTGGCCTGCAGCAGGCCGGTCGCGTCGTACTTGCTGAAGCGCCGGACCCAGGAGAGGATCATGGTCAGGTTGTCACCCTCCTCGATATAGAACGCGCCTTTCTTGGCTGCGCTACCAGCCGTTTCGGCGGCGTTGAAACTGAACACCTTGACCGCTGCCAGCAACAGGTCCCGTTTACGCTCACTGGCGCTCGGGAAGATCTTTTCTGCACGCAGGACCGCGCTTTCGACAGCAAAAATCTGGATCGCCAGGTCGGCTGCGGCCATGAGGATTTCCTGCTCGTCGCCGAGCTTGAGCATGTACTTCTGCACCCCCGCTCCGGCCAGAATCAGGAACAGTGTCTTGAGGTTTTTCAGCAGATCTTTTTCCGCCGCGAAGGGAACATCTTCGAGTTCCTCAAAGCTGGGAGTCATCAGCGATTCAAACGCTTTCATTGCTTCAGACTGCAGCGGCAGTTCACCCTTCATCGACTTGCGCAGGATCATCCCCGGGATCAGCATCCGGTTGATCTCGTTGGTTCCCTCAAATATCCGGTTGATCCGTTCGTCGCGATAGAAGCGTTCCGCTGGATACTCGCTGCAGTAGCCGTAGCCGCCATGAATCTGTACAACTTCATCGACCACGTGGGCAAGGACGTCGCTGCAGAAGACCTTGGCGATGGCGCATTCCGGCGAATATTCCTCGATTCCCTTCTGGTACTCCACGTAGTAGTCGTCGATCGATTTGTCGATGGTTGCCAGCTTGTCATCGAGCAGCCCCGCCAGCCGGTAGACCAGTGATTCGGCGGCAAAGGTGTTAGCGGTCATGTCGGCAATCTTTTCCTGGATTGCGCCAAAACTGCCGATCGTTTTGCCGAACTGCTTCCGTTCGTTGGCGTAGCGGACCCCTTCGAGCATGGCGTATTTGGCGGCGCCTGTGACACAGGCGCCGAGCTTGAAGCGGCCGACATTGAGTACGTTGAAGGCGATCTTGTGGCCCTTGCCGATCTCTCCAAGCAGGTTCCCCACCGGAACCTTGCAGTTATCGAGAATAATCTGGGTGGTGGATGAACCCTTGATCCCCATTTTCTTCTCTTCGTTGCCGACGATCAGGCCGGCGAAGTCCTTCTCGACCAGGAAGGCGGTAAAGTGTTCCTTGTCTATTTTGGCGAAGATCGTGAACAGCTGGGCGAAACCGCCGTTGGTGGTGTACTGTTTGGTGCCGTTGAGGATGTAGTGCGTACCGTCCTCTGACAGGGTGGCATAAGCCTGGGCGCCGAGGGCGTCACTTCCCGAGCCAGGTTCGGTCAGGCAGTAGGCGCCGAGCCATTCCCCGGTGATCAGCTTCTCCAGGTATTTGTCCTGCTGCTCGGCTGTTCCGTAGTAG
The DNA here is from genome assembly GCA_002869695.1 of Desulfuromonas sp. Lineage (GTDB taxonomy): Bacteria > Desulfobacterota > Desulfuromonadia > Desulfuromonadales > Geopsychrobacteraceae > BM509. Next base: position 8,350 of record PKUD01000032.1, read on the forward strand.
ATCAGCGGCAAGGTGGCGATGCCGGTATGACAGGCATAGACAACCGAAAAGGAGCCGCTGGGGGCGATCTTTTCACTGACCAGCATGCTGGTGGCTTTGTCCAGTTCCAGTCCGCCCGCAGCCTCCGGAGCGTCGATCATCAGCAGGCCGAGTTCGCCGCACTTGCGCATCCCCTCGACCACCAGATCGAAGTTCTGCTCATCGATCTCGTCGATATGCGGCAGGATTTCCTTTTCAACGAACTGCTCGGTGGTTTCACCGATCTGTCGCTGTTCATCCGAGAAATCTTCAGGCGTGAATACATCGTCACAGGGAATATCGCGGATCAGGTATTCACCACCCTTGAGAATCTTCTTGGTCATAAAAACCTCCATGGGATTTAGCCTTTATTTAACTCAACGACGCCCAGACAAGTCCTCCCGTTCGGCGTTGTCTCTTTGCGCCTTCATTGGGCAACGTGACCAGTGCGGGGCGAGTGTCAAAGTTTCTCAAAAATTCCCGCAGCGCCCATGCCACCGCCGATGCACATCGAGACCATCCCGTAGCGTGCCTCTCGGCGCTGAAGTTCATGCAGCAGGGTGGCAGTCAGCTTGGCGCCGGTGCAGCCCAGCGGGTGGCCGAGGGCGATAGCTCCTCCGTTGACGTTGATGATTTCCGGGTTGAGCTGCAGTTCCTGAATCACCGCCAACGCCTGGGCGGCAAAGGCTTCGTTGAGTTCGATCAGGCCGATGTCGGTCTCTTTCAGTCCAGCCAGGTTCAGGGCCAGTGGAATTGCTTCCACCGGGCCGATGCCCATGATCTCGGGTGGCACACCACGGGCCGCAAAAGCGACAAAACGGGCCAGCGGTTCGCCACCGAGTTTTTTCAGGAATTCCTCTGAGACAACCAGCGATGCGGCAGCACCGTCCGTCATCTGTGACGAGGTTCCAGCGGTAACCGTGCCGTCCATCTTGAACGCGGGTTTAAGCCCGGCCAGACCTTCCTGGCTGGTCTCCGCCCGCACCCCATCATCGATCCTGACCAGTTCAGTCTCTTTTTGTACTTTGTTCTTATCCAGGCGGGTCAACTCGACTTCCACCGGAATGATCTCATCGTTGAAGCGGCCCGCCTCGATGGCGGCGGCCGCCTTGGCGTGGCTGCCGACAGCAAAGGCATCCTGCGCCTGGCGAGAGATGTCATATTTGTCGGCGACCAGTTCAGCAGTGATCCCCATTGAGGCGAAAGTTTCTGGCCATTCGGCGGCCAGGGTCGGGTTGGCGCTGTATTTGTTCCCGGCCATCGGCACCATGGTCATCGATTCCGCGCCGCCGGCGACGATACAGTCGGCAAAGCCGGCGATGATCCGCTCGGCGGCCAGAGCAATTGCCTGCAGTCCGGAGGAACAGAACCGGTTGATGGTCTGCGCCGGTACCTGATAGGGCAGGCCAGCCTTGAGACTGGCGATGCGCGCCATATTCATTCCCTGCTCACCCTCGGGGAAGGCGCAGCCGAGCAGAACGTCGTCGATCTGCAGCGGGTCGATCCCGGTCCGTTCGACCAGCCCGGCGATGGCGGCCGCCGCCAGATCGTCGGGGCGCATATCTTTGAATTTGCCTTTTTTTGCCCGGCAGCCGGGGGTGCGATAGCTGGCCAGAATGTAGGCTGTTTTCATCTCTATCCTCCGCAATACTATAGCAATTTCTCGATTTATTAATTTCTTAACGGTTTTCCGGTTTTCAGCATGTGCTGAATCCTTTGCCCCGTTTTCCTGTTGCCACACAGCCTGAGGAAGGCCTGGCGTTCCAGTTCCAGCAGGTACTGTTCGGAGACTTCCATCCCCGGCGGGACGTCACCACCGGTAATGACATCGGCGATGATGCCACCGATCTCTTTTTCATATTCGGTAACGAAGCCTCCCTGCTGCATGTTCCACAGCTGGGTTTTAATGCTGGCAGCGATGCTGCGACCCGGGGCGGGAAGGTTTTTTACCGGTCGAGCCGGGCGATAGTTGACAGCCAGAGCCAACACCTTCTGCTTGGCATCAGCGATCAGGCGGTCGATATCCATGCTGATGCTGTCACCTGGGCGCATATAGTTCAGCCCTCGCAGTTCGGCTGCGCCCATGGAGACAGTCGCCATGCCGATCTGTTTGAAATACTTGAAAATGAAGGGGGAAACGTCGGTGTCGTACTGCTGTGCCAACTGTACCGAACGCAAGCACATCTCCTTGGTACCACCGCCGGCCGGCAGCAGGCCGACACCGATTTCTACCAGGCCCATATAGGTTTCCGCGTAGGCGTTGATGGCATCGGCGTGCAGGCTGAATTCGCAACCGCCGCCGAGGGTCATCCCAAAGGGCGCGGCGACCACCGGAACCTTGGCGTACTTGACTGACATGGTCGCTTTCTGGAAGGCGCGAACCATCATGTCGATATCCTCATAGGCTCCTTCGGCCATCGCGACCGCCATCATCATCAGATTGGCACCGACCGAGAAATTGGTCCCCTGGTTGCCGATCACCAGCCCGACCCCTTCTTTTTCGGCGCGCTCAATAGCTTTTTTGGTCATGGCCAGGGTGCCGCCGCCGATGGCGTTCATTTTCGCGTGGAACTCGAGGCCGAAGACCCCGTCGCCGAGGTCGAGCAGAGAGCAGTCGCTGTTCTTCTCCACTACGCCGCCGGCCCGCCGGATGATTTCCAGGCTGATCTCGCCTGGCTTGACCGGCACCGGGCGGTAGGTCCTGCTTTGCAGGTCGAAGTACTCCTTTTTGCCGGCAGCGGTGAAGCGGTAGAAGGATTCGACTTGGTGCAGAACATCGGGAACGGCAACCCCGTCCTTTTCTGCTCGCTTGAGGAAACTGGCGACACCGATGGCGTCGAACATTTCGAAAGGTCCTATCTCCCAGTTGAAGCCCCATCTCATGGCGTTGTCGATGTTGACCACATCATCGGCGATCTCGGGAATCCGCTTGACAGTGTAGAGCAGGGTGTCGCGCAGACTGCACCAGGCAAATTCGGCCCCCTTGTCCTTGCCCGCAAGAATGGTTTGAATCCGCTGACCAGGGTCGTCGATCTGTTTGGTGCTCTGAACCGATGGGAATTTCGGCTTCTGGGCCGGCTGGTAGTCGCCGGTTTTATAGTCGTAGAAAAGGATCTGGCGTTTGCCATCGACCTTTTCCTTGCGGTAGAAGCCCTGCCCGCTCTTGTCGCCGAGCAGCCCTCTTTCGATCATCCGGGCAAGAAATCCGGGAAGCTTAAATACCTCACGTTCTTCATCATCGGGGAGCATTTCGTAAGAGTTGTTGCCGACGTGAACCAGGGTGTCAAGCCCGACCAGGTCGGAGGTGCGGAAGGCAGCACTTTTCGGCCGGCCGGTAGCCGGACCGGAGATGCTGTCGACTTCTTCAACCGTCAGGTCGAGGGCCAGCATGTGTTCAATCCCCTTGAAGATGGCATAGACGCCGATCCGGTTGGCGATGAAATTCGCCGTGTCTTTAGCGTAGACGATACCTTTGCCGAGCCGGCGGCTGATGAAGTCGGCCATCCCGTTGACGATCTCCGGGGCGGTCTCTTTGCAGGGGACTATTTCCAGCAGGCGCATATAGCGAGGGGGGTTGAAAAAATGGGTCACCAGGAAATTCCGGTGCAGTTCCTGCGGCAGGGCACCGACCATGGCGTTGACCGACAGGCCGCTGGTGTTGGTTGATAGAATCGTGTCTGCGGTAAGGAAGGGCGCGATTTTTCGCAGGAGTTCGAGCTTGATCGGCAGGTGCTCGATGACCACCTCGATCACCCAGTCGCATTCTTTAAGGCGAGGCAGATCGTCCTCGAAGTTCCCGACGCTGATCTGAGCCGCATATTCAGCCAGGTAGAGGGGAGCCGGTTTGAGTTTGGCCAACCCCTTGAGGCCGCCGGCGGAAAGACGATTACGGACCTGCGGGCTCGCCAGGGTCAAGCCCTGACCCTGCTCTTCTTCGGTGAGTTGTTTGGGCGCCATGTCGAGCAGCAGAACCTCAAGCCCGGCATTGGCCAGATGTGCGGCGATGGATGCTCCCATGACACCAGCGCCGAGAACGGCGACGCGGTTAATCTGCCTCATCGTGATCCTCCATTCTTTTTCGGGGTCAGAACGTTCCCCCGGAACCAGACTGTAAATATTATTATATAGTCTCTGGCGGCAGGTTGGGGAGAAGCAGCTAAAATCTTTCTGTTTTTCTTGGTGCGTTCGACCTTCTTGCCGGAGAGGCAAGCCTCTGGCCCTTTTTGTCTGCTTTTCACCCACATCCCCCGAGCTGACATCGACAGGCCTCAAAGCCCTTCTATGAAGGGACAAAGCGGTTGACTTCAGCGGGCTGCTATGCTATTTAAAGTCGGCTTTACGGCAGAATTGTATGCTGTATACACTTTGTGATGGCAGAAGATAACAAACAGCTATTTAAATCTCTCGGCTTTCTTTCGAGCGTCGGAATTTCCATGGTGGCCGCAACCTTTATCGGGCTGGCCATGGGATACTACCTCGACAAGTGGCTGGGAACAGACCCCTGGCTGACCCTGATCTTTCTGTTGCTCGGGATCGTCTCGGGGTTTCGCAATATCTTTATCCTGACCTCTCGTGAGCTGCGGCGACAGGAGCGTAGCGAGCGGGAGAGTGACAGTAATGAAGATGACCGACAAGGATGATGATCAGCTGCTTGTGGCATTGGCCCGGCGCAACTGGTACATTCTTGGCGGATTGACCCTGTTAAGTCTGTTGTGGCGTTCAATGGACGTGACCAAGGGGGTTCTGGCCGGCGGGCTGATCGCGATTATCGCGTACGGTTGGCTCTATCGGTCGGCGGCGAGCGCTCTGGCTCATCCGGACCAGGGAGCGCCGAAAAGGTATCAAAGAGCATATATCGTGCGGCTGGCAGCTGTTGGAACTGCCATCTATCTGCTGATTGCCAAAGGGGGAGTAAGTCCCCTGGCGCTATCTGTAGGCCTGTCGGTGGTTGTCATCAATATTCTGTGGACAACCTGGCGACGGATGATCTGACGAGGAGAAGTAGCAAATGGTTCATCCTTTTCTAATCCTTGAGTGGCTTGAAAATCTGCTCCATACCCATATCGGCATCCACGTGACCTACACCTGGCTGGTGATGGCGATTCTGATTGTCGTGGCGTTTTTGGCATCACGGAGCGTGAAGATGATTCCCTCCGGTGTGCAGAATTTCATGGAGTCCGTGGTTGCGGGAGTCGACAATCTGATCGTGGAAACCATGGGCGAGGAAGGCAGAGCGTACTTTCCCCTGATCGCGACCTTTGCCCTGTTTATCCTGACGTCAAACCTGATCGCGCTGATCCCCGGGTTCTATCCGCCGACGGCGAACCTGAATACCAATGCTGCCCTGGCGCTGACTGTTTTTGTCATGACCCATGCGGTCGGCATCAAGAAGCATGGTGCCGCTTACTTCAAGCACTTTATGGGCCCGATCCTCTGGCTGGCCCCGTTGATTTTTGTCATTGAGATCATCGGCCACCTGGCTCGTCCGCTGTCGCTCAGCCTGCGTCTGTTCGGTAACATGTACGGGCACGAAGTCGTCCTGATGATCTTCTTCGCCCTGGTGCCGCTTTTCCTGCCGCTGCCGATGATGCTGATGGGTGTTCTGGTCGCGTTTATCCAAACTTTTGTCTTCTCCCTGCTGGCGATGATCTATATTGCAGGAGCCCTGGAAGAAGCGCACTAATCTTTTATGTTTTAGCTTTTCGCAAGTGCGAAAGCTTAAGTCCTATAGCATATAGGAACAATCAACCTCAGAAAGAAGGAGTAGGAAAATGGAATTTTTTGCATGGTGTATGCTCGCTGCTGGTATCGGTATGGGTCTCGGTTCTGTTGGTACCGGTATCGGTCAGGGTCTTGCTATCAAGTCTGCCTGTGAAGGCGTTGCACGTAATCCCGGCGCATCCGGTAAAATCATGACCACCATGATGATCGGTCTGGCGATGATCGAGTCCCTCGGTATCTACGTATTCGTTGTTGCCATGATTATTCTCTTCGCCAACCCCTTTACCGAGCAGGTTGTTCAGCTGCTGGCGAAGTAAGTCGGTTATCAGGATTGATGAAAAGAGGGTGGATGCGTTGGCATTCACCCTCTTTTTTTTATGCGGGAAATTTCATCTAGGATTCTGATGTAATATTTTCTACACTGAAAAAGGTTCAATCGCTTCAAGGATATTCCGCAGGGGAGAGCAAGAACAGATGGAGTCCAGGACAGACTACTACCGCGAGCTGATGGACCAGTTGAACGAGCTGGAAGATACCTCGCTCGCAGTTGCAAAATCGCTGGAGATCGCCGGTGAGGCTCGGGAGAAGGGGGACGACGGATATGTCCTGTTCTTTGAAGGCGAGGCTCTCTGCCTTGACGGGGACCTCGAACGGGGTGCGACCCTGCAGCATCGCGCTGTTGAGCGGCTCCCTAACGTGCCCTTCGTGCTCTCCAATTACGCGGTTGTCATCTCCCGCCTGGGGCGGGTCAAACAGGCCCTGAGGCACCTCGATCATTCCCTGTCGATAGAACCTGACGACCTGCTCTCGCTCAGCCAGAAGAGTATCTGTCTGTGCAAACTTTACCGGGATGAGGAGGCGCTGCCGTGGTTCGACCGGGTGCTCGAGATCGACCCGGAAAATGCTCACGCAAGGCGCAATAAAGGGGTTGCCCTGACCCGTCTTGGCCGCAGTGAGGAGGCGATGGCCTGCTTCGAAGAGGTTTTGCAGCGCAACCCTGACGACAGACATGCCCGGGCGGAGAAAAAAATTCTGGAGGATGAGTTGATCCTGCGCAAAACGCCTTTGGGCTGGCTGATTCTCTGGGTCAGGAAAAGACTGAGCCCATCAGTGATGCGGATTCTGCGGCGCTGAACAAGCGTTCCACGACTATCGGCCAACCCGGGCTTTCGGGTTGGCTTTTTTTATTTTGAGCGTGCTTTTTGAACTGATTCATATGTGGCGACGGACAAAATCACACTCCCTCCGAGCAATACCGACAACCCGGGAATTTCTCCCACCACCAGCCAGGCGAGGACTGCGGCAATCAGCGGTTGCAGGCACTGGATCAATGCCACTGTTTTTGCCGGCAACTGCTTGAGACTGAACACCAGCAGGGTGTGCGCCGTGGCGGTGCTGAAAATGCCGAGCAGGAAAATCTTTAAAAATGAGACAGCCTCCAGGCTCTCGACGCGGGGGTAGTCGACAAAGACAGCCAGCATCAGAGCGACTGCGATGACCTGATGCAACATCAGGCTGTCACTGCTCTCCCCGTCGAAGCGATATTTCTGCAGCAGGTTGCGCAGGGCAAACAAGATCGCTGAAGAGGTGCCTGAAATAACGCCCAGAGTGACCGGTTTCTTCAGATCGGTCAGGTCAGCACCAACCATGATCGTCAATCCGACTAGGACCGTAATCCCGGCGAAAACATCTCCAGCCTTGATCCTATTCTGGGTGAAGAGCGGCTCAAGCAGGATGGTGACCACAGGAAAGGTGAACATAGCGAGCATGCCGACCGCGACGGTTGAGATCTGCATGGCGTGAAAGAAGGTCACCCAGTGCAGGCCGAGCAGGATGCCGAGCCCATAAACCCCGATATACGTGCGCTTCCTGGATAATTTGAAGCTGCGCTTCTGCAGCGCAATGTATAAGGCCAGGCCTGCCGCAGCAACCACAGAACGTAACTGGATGATCGATGTCGCGTCGAGGGGGATCAGTTTGGCGAACAGCCCGGTGAGGGACAGCAGGAAGATTGAGAGATAGAGGCTCGGTAGCCCGACGCGGCAATGAGACATTGAAGAGAAACTTTCTACAGTTTTTATTCCGGCGGTTTAGTGCCCTGCCGAAGAATCATTCAGGGTGGACTAACTGAATAGTTGTTTTAGCCCTATTTGGGGGAATCTGCAAGATCTGGTCAGAATCCAATAAAGAAAACGGCTAGGTCAGTCGACTCAATCTGGCCCAGGCGGAAACGGAACTGGCCAATGTGCAGGTCGAAGGGGTCGGCTCAGAGAGGCATCGGTCGCCACGTATCGGCAGCAGGTTCTGGTGGCTTTCCAGGGGGTAGAAACGGGCTGCAGGGCCCGGAATATCTCCAGCGGCAGGGAGTGCTTCTGCCGCTGGCGCTGGTCACCGCCGGTGAGCCCTTGCCCCTTTCGAAAAACCCTTACCGCTCGGGGTCTGTCAGCTCTCTTGAGATAATCGATACCCAGCGGACGGCGCTGCAGATTGCCCGTTCGGTGTCCTGCCTGCAGAGGCCGCAGATGGTCACCAGAACCCCTTTGATTAAGGCTCTTGGTGGCGGGAGGCAGGTTTTGTGAGTTGATCCAATGTTTCTGTTAGGACGAGAGCCGGCCAGTCCGATCAGATGGACTGGCCGGCTTTTTTATTCGCAGAAGGTCTCTGGTTATTAAGCAGTTAAAAGACCGGCTAGATCAGGCCCCGGTTACGGAAAACCCTCATCAGGATGACGCCGAGGATAGAAAGGCAGACCCCGACGCAGATAAACAGCATGCCAAGAGAATGACCGCTTCCCCATCCCCAGAGGTTCTGGTTTTTCCAGAGCGCCGTCATTGCGATCCCGCTGAAGGTTCCCAGGCCACCGATGATATAAAGCGACAAGGCTGTGACGCCAAGTTTGATATCGGTATTGATTGTCATGATTTTTCTCCTGATCTTTCTGTCCGGGGGCCGCTCAATAAGCGACCCCCGTTTTTTTTAGATTAATGTCCACCGCCGCTCATGAAGGCGAACAGCATCAGTGCGGCAAGGCCCAGACCGGTAAAGACAGCGAGGAAGCCGAAGCCCTTGAAGACGAAGTCGTAAAGAACACCACTGGTTTTTTCCATTGCAAACTCTTCCGTAATGCCCATCTCCTCGTAGCGGTCCCATTGACGGCCGCGTTCCTCGATGAATTCCTCTTTGGAGATTTCGCCGTTGAATATGACGAAGTCCATCGGGAACTTCTCGGGCCGGCCGTGGGTGTTGAAGAAGTGGACGGTGAAGATAAAGCCGGTTGCCAGCAAGGCTTCGTCAGAGTGGACGATGGTGGCGATATTAAAGGCCCAGCCTGGCAGGAAGATACCGAAGAACTCCGGGAACCAGAGCATCAGCCCGGAGCCACCGATGGCGAACATCCCCCAGAAGACCGCAATGAAGTCAAATTTCTCCCAGTAGGTCCAACGATCGAAGGTCGGCTTGGGCCCCTTGAAGAAGAACCAGCGGATCATCCGGGAGACATCGATGATATCCCAGATGTTCGGCATCAGTGAATCAGGGCCGAACATGCGCTGCAGCCAGTTGCCCTTGATGTCTTTGCGCAAGAAGAGAAAATCGAAGCTGAGCAGAATCGCGCCGACGAAATAATAGAAGGTCAGGATGGCGCAACCGCGATGAATCAACCCGGCGTAATGAACCCCACCGTAGAAGTCCATCATCGCTCTTGCCCATTGCTGGTCGCTGAACTTCAATGGCAGGCCGGTTAGCGAAAGGCCGAGGAAGCTGATGATGACTGTCAGGTGGAGGAAGATATGGCGACGCTGGAAGCGACGATACGGCTTGTGGGCGTCTTTGATATGTTGTTCGACTTTACCTTCGCTCAGGGCTCTCAAGTTCTCGCGATTTTCAACAAACCCGCGGAACATCCAGAGCAGGGTGTGGATCCAGAAAACCGTGAAGGTTCCGACCAGCAGCCCGGTCATGGCGATATACGTCCAGTAGAGCAGAGGATAGTTTTCACTGTCGGAGTGATCGCCGTGTGCATAAAACTCGGTGAAGTGCGGGGTTGCCTTCGGGTGGCACTGGGCGCAGGTTTCAACCAGGTTTTCGCCGTTCAGGGTCGAATCAGCATGGTCGCTGGGGAGCACTCCGTGTGCCCCATGACAGTCTGCACAGACTGCAGCCTGCTCTGGATAGCCGAGGCGATAGTTTTTACCATGGTAGCTTTCCAGGTAGGTTTCCACAGCGTGTGTCGCTACCCCATTTTCAGCCATCAGCTCTTCATCGCTATGACAGGCAATGCAGGTATCGGAATCGAACCGGCTCAGCTCAGCTGCGTTCATTTCGCTGATTGCGGCAATGCCATGCAGTGAGTGGCAGTCACTGCAATCGGGGGCCGCTGCGTTGTGGTCGATGACCGCCTGCCCATGAGTTGAGGCCAGGTATTCCTCTGTGTCATGGCATTGCTGACAGGTCTCTATCACCTGGGTTTTGTTGCCGGCCCAATGGGTAATGGCGTGATATTCGCTGTGGCAGCCCGTGCAGCCGATCTCGTTCTGTTGGTGAACGCTGGTGCTGTGGAGGGTTGCCTGCTGGTCATGGCAGCGGCTGCAGTTGACCGGTTTGATCTCTATCTGCCCTTCCATGTGCAGATCGAGGTCATTGATCTCTGTGTGACAGCTGGTACAGGCATTGCTGCCGTGGACCGATTTGACGAAATCACTTGATGCGACAGAGTCTTCGTGGCACTCAAGGCAGGCGCGCGGGTCGATCGCCATTCCTGTTTCTGCCCAGGACGGAACGCCGATCGCCAACATCAGGACAATAGGAATTAATAGATGAAGTTTCATTTTCGTGTTTCCTCCCAATCGCTTCTGTTTAGGTTACTGAATTGAATTCACATAGTTTGTTTTGCAGCAAACGGATTACATCTTCTCTTTCATGATGGTTAAAGCGAAATGCCATTTCTTCGATAAACAGGGGGAACCTGCTTTTGCAGCCGCCCCGGTATTTCATCAGGTTTATTTTGCACTGGCGCCAGAACTCCTGGAGCTGTTTCTCCTCTGTCTCTTTGCGGGCCCACAGTGTTCTGCGATAGAATTTTTCAATGATAACGTTTCTTTTTGCTGAGGGGCTATTGGTGTAGATCTCTGAGATCCCCTGGACCTCCGGAAGATCATTTTTTTCCAGAGAAAATAATGGTGTCGCAGGAAATATCACATGAACCTGGTTTTGCAGCAGCAGGGACCAGAAAATCGTCAGCTTGCCGTTCCCCCTCGTGCTTGATATTCCTTGCGGATTGCTGACGAGTTGATGCCGCGTTCTCGCGTTCTCCTTGGCCATTATTGACCTGAGACGATCATAATAACTCTGGGCTGTTTTGCGATTGATCTCCAATTGCTTTGCGCATTGTTCAGCTGTCTTCATCTGCCAGAACAATTCAGCTAGATTGTTCAGCTTTTCGCTTGATATTTTGGCCTTGTTCCGTTGGGCGGAAAACTTCTTTTTGCATTGCTTGCACTTGTAGCGGCCATCCCCCAGGCGATAGGTTTCTGTCTGCATGCATGCAGGGCAGTGGATTTGGCTGCCGGACTGGTCTGCCCGCCCATCAGTTGTTTTGTCTGTCGTTGTCAATGGTCTTTTCCGTCAGTTTGGTCCGATTTGCCGGACCGTTCACTTTAAGCACAAAAAAACTGCGGCAACACGGCCAGAAACATGGGAGAGTCTGGTGGGTGTACAGCGCGTTGCCGCTATCTGTATCTACAGGGCGTTTGCTCTGGAAATACTATGTAAAGCCGCTGTCCGGTTAAGACAGTGACCGGTTTATCCACTCCTGCACTGAGCCGTCAGAAACAGCACGGGACAGGGGGAGGGGGGTCAGGAATGACTCAGCAGGTTCATGATGGCGCCGCCCATGCATGACAGCGACCAGAGGATGAATGCCGTCAGCGCGATGCTGACAAAGGCCAGAGATCCATAGACACCTGCTTTGTATGTTTTCTTTATCGGACTGGAGATAATATTTTCAGCTTTCATAGCGCACCTCCTGTAATTGGCGTTAAATGAGTTTCTGGCCAATGTGGACCAGTGCCGGCCAAGCAACAAACAATGCTGCGGGAATGGCTGCCAGGCCGAAGACTGCAAGTGCGACGACGACTCTGTTTCTCGGATCCGGTTTTGCGGATAGGTTTTCTGCTCTCACGGTGTTTCTCCTTTCAATGTACGAAGCTGTTGTTAGGCGAATGCTGTTTGCGGGCGATGTTGCCGGGACTGCCAGTCCTGATCGATAGCGTTCGACCTGAACCATCTGGCAACCATCTCTGCAACTTCGCCACGCTGGTTCCAATAAATAGTTATGCCAGTGGCATTGAACAGACCCTCAAAGCCTGGGCGGTTGTCACTGCAAAGTATCGCCTCAACGCCTTGTTGGCTGAACCAGTCGGGAAGCGACGGCAGTTCTTTCGGATTCCAGACAGTGAGTTTGGGTTTGGCGTACTCACCGGTGATATTGTCGATCGCCAGTTTGAAATAGATGTGTTCAAGGCCACCGTTCTGTCTGACGAGCTGGCTGTAATAAGGAATTGCAACAACCGTCACGTTCTGGTTTTTGCCTTTTGTGGCCTTCTGCCCCGGGTTCATGGAGCCTGTTCTGGCGCTAATGTTTTCTGGCCTCACGGTGATTCTCCTTTCGCTCTTGCTTTGTTAATTATCAAGGTTTGTGCCAAGACGCGAAAATTTATAAAAAAGCTAATAAGTTCGGCACGTTAAGGTTTTTTTGTCAGTTTGGAGGTGTTGCGGCACAGACCCCCGATGTTGCAATGGCAACATCGGGGAAGGAGGGTTGCTGCTGTTTATAGACTTAACTGCCTGAAATGAAATGGGAAAATTGAGTGCAACGCCCGTTGCAACACTTATTTTATTGCAACCTCTGCAACGCGCAAGAGATTTCAGGGTTTATATATCTATAGATTATGGCAATTATTTTTAACAGGAAGGTCAGGTTGTGGAAGCAGGTATTTTGATGCGTTGTGGAGGGTGAACAGCCCAAGCCAGGCTGTTTCACGGCGGCCAGGCTTGGGCTGTTCTGACAGACCAGGGTGTTTAGTCGTCGTTTAACTGATAACGTTTCATCCAGCGCCAAAGGGTTGTTCGGTCAACTCCAAGTTGTTGAGCGACTTTTTTCCGGTTGCCGCTGTAGCGGGCCAGCATGTTCTGCAACACGTCCTTTGAAGGCCGTCTTCTTTTTGTAAATGAGTCGGGTTGCTCAGGCCGGTTCGCCGCCATGAAGCCTGCTGGAAGGTGTTCAATACCGATTTCTGAATCGCGACACAGGATAACTGTTTGTTCGACAAGATTAAGTAGTTCGCGAACGTTTCCCGGATAGCTGTGGTTGAGCAGAACCTGCAGGGCTTCGGCAGAGAATCCCCTGATTTTTTTACTATAGGTTCGGTTGAAACGCTCCAGAAAGATGTCGATCAGCAGAGGGATATCTTCGGGGCGTTCGCTGAGAGGGGGGATTTCCAGCGAAACAACATTGATGCGAAAAAACAGATCACGCCGGAAGGTTCCCTCTTCCACCATCTTCTCGAGGTGGCGGTGGGTGGCGGTAACAAAACGGACATTGGCCTTTTGTGGTGTTGTTGCACCCAGGGGCTGGAATTCATGGTTTTCCAATACCCGGAGCAGTTTGACCTGAAGCGGCAGGGGCAGATCTCCTATCTCATCCAGAAACAGGGTCCCCCCTTCTGCCATGGTAAGACGGCCCGGGCGGTTTTCTACCGCGCCAGTATATGCGCCTTTCTTGGCTCCAAAAATCTCGGCTTCCAGCAGGGGTTCGGGGAGCGCGCCACAGTTGATGACAACCAGGGGTTTGTCCTTGCGGTGGCTCAGATTGTGGATCGCCTTGGCAAACAGCTCTTTACCGGTGCCGCTGTCCCCTTGCAGTAAGACGGTGGCTTCGCTCTCGGCAATGTCGGGAAGGACGTCAAACAGGCGGCGCATGCTTGAGTTGCGACTGGTCAATTCCTGGAAAGAAAATTTCTTCTCAATCTCTTGCTTCAGGGCAAAGATGAGCGATTGGTCGCGGAAGGTTTCAACGCCACCGACCGGGTTCCCCTCGCTGTCACGGAGTACCGAAGCACTGACTGAAATCGGGACATCCCGGTTATCCTTGGTGATGATATCGATTTCGCGATTGATGACAGGCTGCCCAGACTCAAGGGCTTCTTTTACCGGACAGGCCGAGAAGCAGACTCCGGTTCGGAAAACGTCATAGCAATGCTTGCCGATTGCCTCTTCCGCAGTAAAGCCGGTAATCTCTTCAGCCGCCCGGTTGTAGGTGGTGATACGCATGTTCTCATCGACGGTGAAGACTCCGTCAGCCACGCTGTCCAGAATCGTCTGCAGGTTTTCTTGAGGTGGTTTGCTATGTGAGCTCATGCTGTGTTTTCACTCATAAGTGTGAGATTAAACAACAAAGCTCCGCTGTTTTGCAGCCGAGCTTTGTTGTCCTGAAAGATCTATGCTTTCTTTAGCTCAGCGACTTAGTGGCTGCCGTTGGCAGCTTTGCCGCCGCCAGTGAGCCGGTTGTAGCCTTTGACGCCAATGTGGCAGGTGGCGCAACGGGTGTTCGACGCGAAGGCGGTATCGCCGTCATGGCAGGCGCCGCAGTATTCGCCCTGATAGAGGGCTTCCATGACAAAATTCTCGTTTTTTTGCGCGGCCAGTGCTTCCATTTTGAATAAACCGGTATGGCAGGATTCACAACCGAAGCCATCGGCATGAATCTCATGGCTGAAGATGACTGATTTTACCGGTTCGGTGTAGAGCATGTCGCCACCATCTTTAACGTGGCAGGTGGTGCAGTCTTCGTCGGACGCGAAAGCGGTGTCGCCGTCATGGCAGGCGCCACAGAATTCACCCTGATAGATTGCTTCCATGCTGAAAGCGGGGTTGGCCGCCATCGCCCCGGCTTCCATCTCAAAGATTCCATCATGGCAGGAGTCGCAGTCAAGACCCATGCCGTCCACATGAGAATCATGGCTGAAAACAGTCGATTTATAGGTGATCTCACCGCCACCGTCACTGGCGTAGCTCAACTGCAGGCCAATCGTAGTGACCGCCAGAAAGGTAATGATCAGGAACCGTGTTACGCTTTTCATTTTTATCCTCCACTCAGCTCTTTCTGAATTGAAATAGACCGGTATTAGCCCTTGGTGTAGAAAATGTTGGGTTTGGTTCCTGCTTCAGGACGCATGACCCATACGACTTTTTCGAGCTGATGGACGCTGCGGTAAACCTGGCTGTCAGGAGAGGCGAGGTCGCCAAAAATCCGCACATCTGCCGGGCACGCTGCAGAGCAGGCAGTCAGTTTCTCGCCCTTGGACAGGCGGGTGTCGACGCAGAAGTTGCATTTGTCGACGGCGTGCTTTTCTTCACTGAAGTAGCGTGCGTTGTAGGGACAGCCTAACTGGCAGGTCAGGCAACCGATACACTTGGTAATGTCCATCATGACAATACCATTTTGTGGATCTTTGTAGGTCGCCATGGTCGGGCAGACGCGAGTACACTGCGGGACATTGCAGTGATTGCAGAGGACCGGGATGAATTCACGTTTCTGGCCGATTGCCTCGGGGACCTCGCGCTCCAGGATGTTGGTCCGATAACCATACTCGGGGACATCGTTGGTCTTCTTGCAGGCGGTCAGGCAACGTTAACAGTCTATGCAGCGATCGCCATGAATGACCATGCTGTAATGAGGGTTGTAGGGGTACTTTTCAGCGTACTGGCCAGCCGAGGCATAGACCTTATCGACCGAGGAAACGGCTGACAGCATGCTCCCACCGGCAAAAATACCGGTCAAGGTCAGTCCCATCTTAAGAAAGTTGCGGCGCTCTTCTACGGATATGTTCTCGATCCCCTCGTTCTTCATTTCATCGAGGCCCAGGTTCTGCTTTTTCATATTAAGTAAACTCCTTCTCTTTATTCGCGAAAACAGGATCACCCGTTCTTCTTAGTGATGGGACTCAACCTTATGGCCGGCAAAAACTTTTTCGCCGATCAGGAAGAGGAAGAACGCAACCCCAAATCCACCAAGGGTAATGATGATTTCGTGGAGAGAGGGGAAATAGTGGAGCAAATGCTTGTATTCGTTGACTCCCAGCTCATGGAAGACCGGAACCACCTGCCCGACAATAACCAGGTCATAGCGCATCACGAAGATACCGATGATCATCAGAGCTGACCCCCAAAACATCATCGCCAGGTTTTTGCCTTTGGAGAGATAGAAAAGGATCAGCGGAAAGACCAGGCCGAAACCTGCCTCGAAGAGCCAGAAGTTGACCGAGTAGGGACCTTTGACCAGGGCCATGACTGCTTCGTATTTGCCACCGGGTTGACCGGCAACACCGGCGACCATCTTCCAGATGGTGAAAAACATGATGACGCAAATCAGCAGAATACCCAGGCGGCGAACCACATCGAGAGATTCCATCATCGGTTTGTCCTGAGACAACTGTTCGCCGTTTACCTTGTAGGCCAGATGGTGGAAAAGGTAGATAATCGCCGTCCCGGTCATCATCGCCGAGGCTATGAAGTAGATCGACATGTAGGGTCCGTGCCAGAATTCACGACCCATAAGCAGGCCGAAGACCGCGCCGAGGTTACTGTGAGCGGCAATTCCGGCGATCGAGCCACCGAAACCGCAGGCAACTGCAGGTTTGTGCATGTCGAGGTTGAGAAACAGGAATTCAAAAATCATCAGGACAAGATAAACGCCGTAGAGGGTTCCCATCCACCAGATGTTCGACGTGATGTTCGGGGAAATGACGTTGTAGATCGCCATCCGCCATGGGAGCTTAATTTCAAAGGCGATAACGAAGAAGCCGCCAAGAATTGTCGCAATGGAAAGAAAAACCGATCGTTTGGCAATTGGCATGTAGGACTGAACGCCGAAAACATGTCCGATCGAAGACACCAGGCAGAGCCCGGTAGAGGTCACGACGAAGAAAACATAGGTCGCGATGAGGATGCCCCAGGGGATCTCGCGGGTAACGCCGTAGGTGTGATCGTGCCCGACAATCATGGAATGCACGCCAAAGGCAACCGCTGCCACAATGAGCAATCCGGACACTGCGACAGCAAGATAGTACAATGGGCCGCCTGAAAGAAGCCTTTCGGTAACGCCTCTTTCGATTTCATTTAACGTCAGTCTCTTTGTTTTAATGTGACCGTCCATGTAGCTCTTCCTTTACTCCCAAATGAATTAAATGCAACGTCCAGACTTTTTGTCTGAAACCAAGGTGACTGTTTCGGGGTTTTTTGTTGTTGCAACATCGGTTGCAACGCTTGCTCAGGGCAAAAGTAAAGCCCAGCCTGTCAGCAGAGCTTTAGATCTATATGAATGAAGTTTTCCTATACTGTACGCTGACCCCTCACGGGGAAAAGCGGATCAGGCTTCGCACTCGACCCTGAATACGCCGATGTCATACATAGCGACGACCAAGGCTGCAACAATAGATGCAGCAACGAGACCCGGAATACTGGCAGAGGGGACCGCGGTCAGTACAACGTAGGGGGTAACAACCGAAAAAAGAATCAGAGTAAAAAGGAACCTGCTGATTTTGTATGCTAATTCCCGAATCATAAGAGGCCTCTCTTTGTAAGCGATTTTGTTTTTGATGGCGTCTTTTAGAAGTTTTGGTTGTCTGTCATTCTGCCTGTCTGTGTTGCACGTGATGCTGTAATTATACATATACAACATTCGGATGCAACACTTATTTGTGCTTTTCTTGTAAATTACAATATCCCCTTTTCCTGGAAGTCTGTTTGTCGTCCTTTGTTGTAGTCGCAAAGGTGTGATATTTCTTTAGGTTAGGTCACTTTTTATAGGCGTTGTATGCCTCCGCGACATGGCAAATTTTTTTATATATATGGCTTTTTTGGGGGGGGCTGGTGATGAAAAAGCAGGGAGTGGAAAGGAAGGAGATGTTGCTTGTGATGTTGCAGAAAAAATGCAGGTGACCTTTTGCTGTCCTCTTTAGTTAACATTTATTTCTACCTTGATTGTATGTAGTTGTGCTATAGATATAAGAGTGAAAGAGTAGGTTATCGTTTTCCTGCTTGTTTACATCGGCTGATTCAACTGAAAGGATACATTGCATGCCTGTCGAGAGCAGCGATCCTATTTATCCCATCAGCGTAGCTGCCAAGCTTCTGGAGGTTCATCCCCGGACGTTGCGGATCTACGAGGAGGAGGGTTTGATCTGTCCCTCCAGAAAAGGGCAGAAACGCTTCTTTTCCAGTGATGATATAGAGTGGATCCAGTGTCTAAGAGATCTGATCCATGAGCAGGGGATCAGTATTCCGGGGATCAAGAAACTCCTGGAATTGACTCCCTGTTGGGAGATCAATCATTGCCCTCCAGAAAAGCGTGATGCCTGTAACGCGTTTGTCGATAACACGATACCTTGCTGGGAGAGGGATGATCTGGCGTGTGCCAAGGAGCCGGGCCGGTGTCAAAATTGCGACTTCTTCATCAAGGCGATGAAGAAGGTGCGCAGTCGGGCTCAGGAGCAGCGAAACGCTTCGGCGAATAAGGTCTAAATAGGTACGTTCCGTTTAATGCATGAACAAAGAAAGGGCCGCTCTGGTAACTCAGAGCGGCCCTTTTGGGTCAGTTTAAAGAGGCTTTATTCTCCCTGCATGACCTGGAGAATCTCGGGATCTTCCTCATCCTCCGCTAAGACGGTATGGCAGGTGGTGCAATCGGCAGAGATGGCTTCCCCTGCTTCGCTTTCGTGAGTGCCGTCGTGACAGCGGAAGCAGCCGATGTCAAATTCTGCACCGTGGCCGATATGGTTGACGTAGGTGCCCCACTCAAGATTCATTTCCGGAAAAACATTCTTCGCATAGGCATTTTGGGCCCCTGCAATTGAATTGTCCAGTTTCGCCTGGTCAAGATCGGGGTAGTTCTCCTTATACCAGTTGCGTAATGAATTTTCTATCCCTGCCATAGCGTCGTCCTGGCTTGAAAATTTTTGGGTGACGGCTTCCATGGCCTGGCGCTTGATGAAGGGAATGCTTCTGTCGATGACACCCTTGGTGATTTCTTCATCGACCGCGGTAGCTGCCTGACGGTAGATATGGGTCGGCCGGTTGTGGCAGTCGATGCAGTCCATGGTTCTGTCCTCTAATTCATGGCCCTCTTCTGCAATGACATCTGCAGCATCTTCACTGCGGTAAACAACCGTGGAGCCGTCCGCCTTGGTGAGGGTCACTTCGGGGATGATCATCCGGTTGGGATCCGCTTTGTAGCTGATACTGTTTTCCTCGGCGACATGCCAGTGGATGCCGTGCGGCTTGTCTGTTCCACTTCCCGCCGAGCCGATCTTCATCAGCATGACGGTTTTGAGATTGGTGTTCTCTTCGTCCTCTTCGTATTTTTCGATCACGTTCAGTTTGTCGCCGTGGAATTTATCGGGACGGTGGCATTCCGCGCAGGTGTCACTGGCTGGGCGCAGACCATGAACCGGAGTGTGGATCGGCCGAGGGTAAGTATTAAGGGCGACTGCAAACAACTGGCGTGCGCCGGAAATCTTTGATTTAGCAAACCAGGTTGCTCCTGAGCCGATATGGCAATCGACACAATGAACCTTGGAATGCGGAGAATTCTGGTAGGCCGTGTACTCGGGGTTCATTACGGTATGGCAGAATTGACCGCAAAAGCTGTTCGATTCCAGGTAATGATAACCGCTGTAGCCGAGCAGACCAAAAACGACAAAATTTATACTGGTGAGCAGAACGCCTAGGAAAATAAGTTTGCGGACCCGGTTAAATCGAGTGTCGTCGGCGAAATGTTCTTGGAGGTAGGTCAGAGTGAACAGGCGTACCTCTTCTTTTCCTTTGAGAAAGAACAGGCCGATGAAGACCATGACCAGTCCCGCAATGAAGGCGGGGCCCAGTGTCATGTAGATGATCGCGCCCATGTACGGGTTGTCGATATGCATCCAGGAATCAATGATGACCAGGCCGAGCAGGAACGGGAAGGTCACAGTGGTGATCATGGCCCCTACCAGGGAGACCCGGCTTCTGGCGATTCCTTTGAAAAACGAAAGGATAATGTCGGAAATTTTAGTCATGTTGCGGTCTCCTAATGCATGCCGGCGGGTAAGGGTATCTACCGGGTTTGGATGATCATTGTTACCATTGTCATTCTGGCAGGAATTCTTTTCAAGGTAGTATACAGCAAATACCCCTTATGGGGAATTATGCATATAAAAGGGCTGCATGCCAGAGCGGCATGCAGCCCTTTGCTCTGTGTGGTTGAGCATCAATAGAGAGTGCTGCAGGTTTTTAATTTGCCGTTCTACAGTCCGGAAACGGCAGAGAACCAGCCTTGGGCAAGTTCAAATGGTCCGCCAGCGGTCAGGGCGCCACCAATTAGCGAGGCAATCGCAAAGATGCCGATCGCGCCCGCAACAAACAGGGTCAAAACAACAGATACGCGAAAGGTAATCAGCATCAGCTTGACGCCCAGCTGGGACTCGGTTCTTGCTTCGGTTGCAACGGCGACTTGATTACTCATAATGGCCTCCTTATTGATTCAGCGTTTTATGGAGCTTATGCTCTCTTTGTTTTGAGTTTATTAAACAATAGAGAACCATACTTGTCAAGTAAAAAAGCACGATTTATCAGCAACTTAACTCAAACCCTTGGTTTGTATGTTTTGCCGACATAGCGGTTTAGAGGAAAAGTGGAAATTGTAATTGTCAGGTTCCTCGGTGGCTTGTCGACTGTATACGTGGAGCCACTGATAACAGTGTTCTATTGGCTTTGTTGGGAAAGGGTTTGCTGGATTATTGCCGGTTTTTTATGTGCCATTCTCTGGTCTTGAATGGGTTTGCGATGGAATGTTTTTTTATCTCAGTCTGTTCGATGAAAGGCCTGTTTGAATACCTCGAAATTCTCGCAATAAAGAAAAGTTGAAAAAAAAATTATCTATGATTCTTACTTAAGAGACTTGGAGAAATTGACGAAATTTTAGTTTATATAATTGTGCGAATATCTGTGCAGTGATGTGTTCGTGAGTGACGTCGGGGCACTTGTGGGTCTGAGATGGCATTAAGCTGGATCTGGTTATGTCAATTCGGCCATAGCTGGGCGTAGAGAAGAGTATGCGGTTCAGCGCGCAATAGGGCCTGAGCAAGTAACTTTGCTTCTATGCTGCTTCGCAATGAGAAGAATGAATGGTCTTGGTTCAGGATTCTTCGGCCAGCTGAGGTTTCCCCTCGCTGTGCCCAGGGTGCTGATCGTTGTCAGCAATTTTTTGCCAGCGGGTCAGCGCAAAAGAGGCATAGGAAACAACAACGCCAAAGGCAAAAATACTGATAACCAGACCCAGTCCGTGGGTCGTCAACAGGTCAATGAGGAATGTTTTGACGCCGCCGATGATCATGACAAGGGTCGCAACATTGCGGAGTTCCTTGTTTCTCCAGGTGAGTGCTACATACATGAGGGTTGCGGCAGCAAGGTTGATGGTGACTGTCTGTATGGTACCATAGGCGTTGATCCCATTCGGGGGAAAAACCGTTATCAGAGTTTCGTGGGCAATAAGCATGGCAAAAACATATCCGCTTACCAGGCCGGACAGCAATACGGAGATGGCGCTTCTGTCCTGGTCGTCAAACTGCTGAAAGAATTGAGCCTTTTCGTGGGGGGGGGTAGTGCGGCACAAGCGAAACTGAACAATGTTGGTTATGAAACAAAGGGCCGCCGCCAGGGCTGGGATGAAAATTCCGGTGTCGGGTCCGTGCCCGGCTAAATTGATCAGCAAGCCGCTGGCAACATAGATCTGCAGCAGATAGGCGGTGATCCGCATGCCCCCACTCTGCCAGCGAGAGGAAAGCTGGAAAATGAACAGAGCCAGCAGGGAAAGCAGCGCTAGCGCAGCGAAAAAGCTTTGCAGTAGGACCGGCAAGGAAAAGCTCAACAGAACAACCCCTGCGAGGGTGAAGGAGTTGGTGCCCGGAGCA
Source organism: Desulfuromonas sp. (assembly GCA_002869695.1). Lineage (GTDB taxonomy): Bacteria > Desulfobacterota > Desulfuromonadia > Desulfuromonadales > Geopsychrobacteraceae > BM509. The sequence goes on from PKUD01000032.1 coordinate 30,096, forward strand.
TTATGCTTTTGTCTGCGGGAGAGGAAGAAGGTAATGGCAAAGAGAGTAAGTGCGGTGGCTGATGACAGGAGGTGAAAGCCGATGGCGTTTTTGAGAATATACGTGCCAAGAAGAAGTGAGTAGCAGACCGTTACCGTCGGCAGGCTGAAGTCAAATTTGGAAATTTTCCGGCCCTGGCTGCGGAGGATGCCGAGCAGTGATATGCTCATATAGGTGATACAGATGAGGGCAGCCATCGGCAGCAGCCAGTCGGGGGCGAGAGAGCCAAAGGTGTCGTCGCGGGTGGATGCCAGGCCAATTCTTAATCCCCAGGTCTGGATCATGGTGAGGGTTATTCCCAGGAGGAGCCATCTCAGCCATGAGCAGCGTTCGATGCGTGAGGCGAAGAACCCAAGGATATTTGCCAGCCAGAGAAGCAGAGCCAGGTAGTGGAAGGATGGATTGGGGAAGTCAAGGGCTACCCCTGCCAGGCACATGCCCAGCGTGCCAACCAGGATGGGTGCGGCAACCTGGTGGAGATGGCTGATGACTGCAAGGACAATTCCTGCCATGGCAAAGAGGATATATGCCAGCTCTTTGGGAAATGCCTCGAAGTGCATGGATGTCTCAAGGGTGACACTGAAGATCAGCAAGGCGCCGCAGATATTAAAAACGGGGGCGAGGGCGCTCTGCTTTCCATAGAGCCCCCAGCTGGCAATGATCAGGCCTGCCGCATAGAAAATGCCGAGCAGCGATCCAATCTGAAGGTCAAGCAGACCACTGTCAGTGAGGGTGCGAAGCGCAAGGGCGATAACCAGTAAAAAACAGACGCTTGCAATGCGTGGAAGAACGCTTTTCCCGCCAATGGCCGTTTCGGTCGTAGAGGTTTCAAGGGTGGCTGTGCTGAGGTCAGGTTTTACCGTCTCTGGTGTCTGGCCGGTGATTTTCAGGTTCTGCTCCAGGGCAAAGATCCTTAAGGTCAGGATATTAACCTGTTCTATGAGCTGATCAACTTGTGACTCGACATCTCTCTGCTTGGCCATGGCTCCACCTCTTGACTTATGCTCTTAATCGTAAAACATGATTATAATAGTCGACAATCCTTCTGGGAGAAGGTGTGGCAGTGCACCTTTCCGGTGTCTTGCTAGTATGGTGTTGATTTCAAGATTATCACTAAATATCAGCAAGTTCAAACTAATAGTAAATAGCATGATTTAATGTTGACAGAAATAATCAAGTTGTTATTCTTTGGCTAACGTTGTTCTAATTGTTTGTGAGATGTCAGGAGGTATCCGTGAAAGGACATGTCTGGAGACCGCTGCTGGTCGTGATCGGTCTGGTCATAATTATTCTGGTAGCCAGAATGTTTTATGTGCCGGAGGATTTCGGCGCTCAAGATCGGGGATATACCTTTGGGTATCACCGCTTGAGCAATGAGCAGGAATGGAAGGATTATCCGGCTAAATATCAGGACAGTGAGTATTGCAGTGGCTGTCACGACGACAAGACTGAAGAACTGAATGCGGCCCAGCACGGCATGATTCCCTGCGAGAACTGCCATGGGGCCGCGTTTGATCACCCGGACGATCCTGAAAAACTGACCATTGATCGCAGTCGGGACCTGTGCCTCCGTTGTCATTCAGAACTTTATATGCCGTCAAGCGGCCGCAATGATATTCCGGGAGTCAATCCTGAGGAACACAATGCCGGTCTTGAGTGCGTTGAATGTCACAATTCACACAACCCGAGCCTTGAGGAGATGTAACGATGAAAAGGCGCGACTTTTTGAAAAATGCCGCGGTATTCGTCTCCGGGGCCTCCGTTTCCCTTGGGGCGCTTGAACTTCTTGATCCACGCCAACTGCTCGCTGCAAATCCGGAGCTGCGCTGGGGGTTCCTGGTCAATACTCACAACTGTGTGGGCTGTGGTTTCTGTGTCAAAGCCTGCAAGGTCGAAAATGATATCCCGCTGGAAGCCAATGTGACCCGTACCTGGGTCGAACGTTATGTGATCACGAAAGATGGTGACGTGGTGATGGATACCCCGAAGGGGGCGCTTAACGGATTTACCAGCAAGCTTATTGACCAGAATCAATCTGGAATGAAGCAGGTTGACGACGAAGAGATTGCCCAGGCCTTTTTCGTGCCGAAACTCTGTAATCACTGCGACACACCGGCCTGTGTCCAGGTCTGTCCGGTTGGTGCGACCTATCAGACGAAGGATGGAACCGTGCTTGTCGATCGTAAATGGTGCATCGGCTGCGGTTACTGCATTATGGGCTGTCCGTACGGCGTCCGTTTCTTCCACCCGGTGGAACATGTCGCTGACAAATGTACTTTCTGCTATCACCGCATCTCGAACGGCGGCAACACCGCCTGCGCCCAGGCCTGTCCTTTCGGTGCCCGGCAGATAGGCAACCTGCGCGATCCGAATGATCCGGTGGCAAAGGCGGTTATGAATCAGCGGGTTGGAGTTCTCCGTGACGAGTATGGGACCAAACCACAGGTGTTTTACATCGGTCTGAATAAGGAGGTCCGTTAGCCATGGTTGAACAAGTTGCACAAATGGTTGTTCATGGTGAGGCATGGACGCTGAAGGATCTCTTTGTCCTGCCGAATGAATATGTCTACTGGTCCATTCAGATTGTCATGTACCCGTACATGACCGGACTGGTTGCCGGTGCTTTCGTCCTCTCTTCCCTCTATCATGTCTTCGGGGTGGAGAAACTCAAAGAGATTGCTCGCTATGCCCTGGTGTTTTCTTTTGCCTTGCTGCCGGTCGCGATGATGCCTTTGCTCCTGCATCTGATGCAGCCGCTCAGGGGGATAAACGTTCTGATGACGCCGCATTTCACGTCGGCGATTTCAGCCTTTGGCATTGTCTTTATGACCTACGCCTGTATCGTCGCGGCAGAAATCTGGTTTGTCTATCGCGAATTTATTGTCTCCTCGGTCAATCGCCTCTCAGCAAAAAGTGACAGAAGCCTATATGAAAGCCTTTTGCTCCTGATCTACCGACTGATCTCCCTCGGTGCTATGGATGTGTCGCGGGACGCTCTCGAGGCGGACCATAAAGCGGTCAAGTTTCTCGCTGGCCTTGGTATCCCGGTCGCCTGTTTCCTGCACGGTTATGCCGGCTTCATTTTCGGCTCGGTCAAGGCCAACGCCCTGTGGATGACGCCGCTGATGCCGGTCATCTTTATCTGTTCGGCGATCGTTTCGGGGATAGCACTCTGCATTATCAGCTACTATATCTTTATGGAGATGCGCAAATGGGCTGCCCGTCGGGGAAAAAGTTTTCTGCTTCCGGATGCCCTGGCCCATGGCAGTGCTGCGGTTGACTATGAGCACCTGCGCAGCGTCCAGGACCACGAGGTCAGGATGACTTCAAAGTATCTGCTGATCTTCATGACACTGGCGATTACTCTGGAGTTACTGGATATGATCTTTCGTGGCTATACGGCGGTAAAGTCGTGGGACGCGCTGCGGCAGGTTATCTACGAACACGATTTCGTCAAAATATTTATCATGCAGTATGCCATCGGCAATGTTCTGCCTTTTGTCATGCTGCTGATTCCGGGGGTGACTGTTCGTCGTGCCGCGCTGGCATCAATTCTGGTTCTGTTCGGGGTATTGATGATGCGTTGGAATGTCGTCATCGGAGGTCAGGCGTTCTCGCTGACATTCAATGGGTTCATGCATTATCATCTGCCGATCATTCCTCATGATATAGAAACTTTTAAAGAGGGTTTGGGTGGTGCATTGACGGTGATCGTGACGCCGTTCGTGATTTTCTATTTTCTCAACATGATCTTTCCGGCATTTATGGAAAGTAAAGATTCCCACTAACGAGAATGATTGCAATGCTGATAGAGCCGTCCTTATGGGCGGCTTTTTTTTATCGGTAAACCTTTGGCAAGAGCCGGATAAGCTTCTATACTGACTCTTCATATAAGCAAAGAGAAATCTCCCAGAGAAAGGAGCTTCCGATGGGGACTATTCAGGATAAATTCTGGCTGCATCAGGAACAGGCGGTCATGGTGGTTGTCGATGTTCAGGAAAAACTGGTGCCGGCCATGAATGAACGGGTCTGTGGGCGGGTCGTACAGCATATCAACATGCTGCTGGAGGGATTTAACGCAATGAATCTGCCGGTGATCATGACCGAGCAGTATCCGCGCGGCCTCGGGCATACCATCGAGGAGGTCGCCGGTGCTGCTGATCTTCAGTGTGTGGAGAAGATCGCGTTCAGTTGCTGTGGTGAGCCGAATTTTATCGATGCGCTGGAAAAGACCGGGCGGAGGCAAGTTTTGCTGGTCGGGATGGAAGCCCACGTCTGCGTCTACCAGACGATGATCGATCTGCTTGATCGCGGCTACAAGGTTCACCTGGTGGGCGATGCGATCTGCTCGCGCTTCAAGTCCGACTACCAGACCGCGGTCAGCATGGCGCCGCTCATGGGTGCGGTACTGACGACGACTGAAATGGCACTGTTCCAACTGCTTAAGCAGGCAGGGACCGAGGAATTCAAAGTCGTTTCCGGGTTGGCCCGCAGGCGGACCGGCTGATGGAGGCATTGACCCAGCGGCAACTCGCCGAACTGCAGCAGGACCTCATCGGTTTGCAGGGGGAGTTACTGGCTTTGCTGGATATGTCCTCAGAGAGCAGCCGTCCTGTTGAACTGGATCAACCGATCGGCAGACTTTCCCGCATGGATGCCCTGCAACAGCAGCATATGGCCAAGGCAAATCGCCAGGGACATGAGCAGCGATTGCGATTGGTTGAAAATGCGCTGGGTGCCATCAGGAATGACAGATATGGGGAGTGCCGAAGCTGCGAAGAGCCCGTCGGTTACCCCCGTCTGAAGGCGCGCCCGGAAACACCCTTTTGTCTGGCCTGTCAGGAAGAGCGGGAGGAAGCACGCTGATGTCGAATATTTTCTTGTTGGGCGCTGTCTTTGTCGGGGGAATCGCCGCCGCCGTCCAGCCGGTTATCAATGCCCGTCTTGCAACCCGTACCGGGGTTCTCGAGTCGGCAACGGTCTCCTTTGCCGTCGGGACGATCGTTCTGTTCATCCTGTCTCTGACGGCGTCGAAAGGATCTTTCGGTGGCATTGCCGAGGCTCAGCCGTGGGAGTTGAGCGGAGGGTTTTATGGAGCGTTTTTTGTCGCATTGATGATTCTTGCTGTGCCCCGTTTGGGGGTCACGACGGTTATGGCGGCCCTTATTGTGGCTCAGTTGGTCACCGGGCTGATCTTTGACCATTATGGCCTGATGGGGGTGCGGGTTGCGACAATTGATCTCAGGCGGGTCCTCGGTGTGCTCCTGCTGTTGGGCGGGATCTTTATGATTTATCGGCGCTGACCGAGCCTGGTCAAGACGGGATCCATTCCCGCGAGAAGGTAAAGTGCGCCTTCCTTGATTATCCCCAAAAAAAGCCCATCGGGTCAGCATCCACGGCTTGTATCAGTTTGTTCAGGTCAAGGCTTGGATTGACGTTAAGATAGAGGCGCCACTGCTGCTGTTCATCGTAATGATGCAGCGACCACTGGTTGAGTTCTTCCGAATAGCGGAACTGGGCAAGTGGAAAGCGGAACCATTCGCATGAGCCCTGGCACCGCCGGCGTTCCTGGAACACCGTCGCTGTCTCACTTTCGATGGTGAATTCAAGGCGCAACTCTTCCTTCAGCCAGGAGGGCACCCGGGTGCGACAGTACTCATCGAGAAGTCTTTCGGCTCTTTTGTGTAAAAGTTGTGGTAAGGCCATAATCCCTGTTTCGTCATTCTATGGGGGACAATCGGCACACTGTGACCGGAACAGATTGGTGCTCAGGTAGCGGTCACCACGATCCGGAAGAATAACGACAATCGTCCCCCGGTCGATCTCTTCAGCGACCCGTAGAGCGCCCGCAGCAGCGGCTCCGCTGGACATGCCGACAAAAAGTCCGTGTCTGGTGGCGAGCTGGCGGGTCGCCTCGTAGGCGTCTGCATCTTCGATCACCAGTTTGCGGTGGAGCTTGTTTTCGTGGTAAATCGCTGGAACGATCGCTTCCTGCATATTCTTCAGCCCCTGCACCTTATGTCCCAAGGTCGGTTCGACCCCGACGATCTTGACTTGCGGGGCAGCTTCAGAAAAATAGCGGCTGATTCCCATCAGGGTGCCGGATGTCCCCATTCCGGCGACAAAATAATCGAGCTCGCCGTCGGTCTGCTGCAGGATCTCCGGCCCGGTGGTTTCGTAGTGGGCGAGTGGATTATTCGGATTGGCATACTGGTTCGGCATGTAGTAGCGATCCGGCTCATCCGCCAGAATTTTGTGAGCCAAGCGGATGGCTCCATCGGTCGCTTCACAACCGGGCGAAAGAATAACTTCCGCTCCGTAGGCCTCCAGAACTCCCCTCCGTTCCGCACTGACGCAGGCTGGCATCACCAGCCGGACCCGGTAACCTTTGGCCGCACCGATCATGGCGATGGCAATTCCGGTGTTGCCGGAGGTCGGCTCGAGGATCACTTTGTCATGGGTCAGTTCGCCACTCTCCTCAGCCTTTTCAATCATATAGCGCGCTGGCCGGTCTTTGATGGAGCCCCCGGGGTTGTTTCCTTCCAGTTTGGCCAGGATTCTCACCTGTGGACTGCCGAGCAGAGCGGAGATGTCGACCAGCGGAGTGTTGCCGACTGAGCCGGTCAGAGTCGGAATGTGCGAGTCGAGCTGTTCATTTTTCATCAGCATGGGACAATCCTTGTTTTGGTCAGGCTGATTGCGCAGCGAGTTAAATGATGCCCTGGAGCGGCCCGCCCCGGACACCCAGTTGATCCACTTTTTTTTCTATCGCAGGGTCATCGATCAGTGGTGGAGCATGGTGCGGTTTGATCCGGGCATCAATCACCAGCGAGCCGGAACAGCCCCAGTGTTTGGCTTCAAGGGCACTGCCGATGCCGTAGATGTCTGCCGCCGGATTGCTGCGGGTAAAGGTCACCCAGAGCCAGTTGTTGAGAGCCGCAGCACAAAACGAACTATCATCAACGACCAGAATCAGCGGGAACGCATTGATCGGATCGTCCACCTCATATTTCTTGCAGAAGCGGAGAAGGTCGCGATCCTCTCCCGCTTGATACTCCTGGCAGGGAGGCCCGGCCACGAGCATAATTCCGGGTAGCGCCACCCGTGGTGCCTTGAATCCACGCGGCAGTTTTAACGCTTCGGGAATCTTGTCTGCCAGGGTGCGCTTTTTCTTCCCGGCTGCGGCCATCACCACCTTGGATCCCCGGTTCAGGCCGTGGCCACTGTAATCAAGAGTGTCTATCGTGGTCCGGGTCTGAAAGTGCAGGTCGCGGCGCCAGTCGATCCGTTCCAGCAGATGCTGCAAAAACGCCGGAATATCGTCAATGGCGAGTGACGGATTGTCCTGTTCCGCAACGATCAGCAGGTATTTGGCCAGCGACAGTTGACCCTGGCCGAGAACCGCATTCGCCTGGGTCAGCAGTTCCTGCGGTTCGTTTCTCTCCGCGTATGGAGTGTAGCGTTCACTGCCGATGGCCAGCAAAAGCGGATGGACTCCGGCGGCGTCGACTGCATGGACCGCCCGGACGCCGGGCAGGACATCGGGTATCAGAGCACCGGTCAGTTCATGGATGAAGTCTCCGAAGCTGGTATCTTCCTGCGGTGGCCGGCCAACCGTGGTAAACGGCCAGATTGCATCGGGACGATGGTAGACCGCATCGACTTTGACCAGTGGAAAGTCATGGGCCAGACTGTAGTAGCCCAGGTGGTCACCGAACGGTCCTTCCGGTTTCTGCTGCCGGGGATCAATCGTGCCGCAAATGACGAAATCTGCTTCGGCAGGCATCGGCAGTTGTCCTGGGAGCTGCACCATGGGGACACGGTGGCCGCCGAGCAGGCCGGCAAAGGAGAGTTCCGGCATGCCTTCCGGCAGGGGCATGACGGCCGCAACGGTCAGACTCGGGGGGCCACCGACAAAGATGTTGACCGGCAGCGGTTTGCCCTGCCTGAGAGCCTCTGCGTGGTGAACTCCGATGCCCCGATGAATCTGGTAGTGCAGCCCGACCTCGTGATCCGGCTGATAATCGTTGCCGGAGATCTGAACCCGGTACATGCCAAGATTGGAGTGACGCCACCCCGGTGCCGAAGGATCTTCCGAGTAGACCTGGGGCAGGGTGATAAAGGACCCGCCATCGTCCGGCCAGCTTTTGATCTGGGGCAGCTTGCTCAACCGGGTCCGGTTCAGCAGGACTGGGCCAGTCTTGACTGTCTTCGGCAGCAGGTGCAGTGCCGCTGAGGGCGCTTTAAGAACATTCAATGGCTGCGACAGCAATGCTTTGGGGTCAAGCTTGAGCTTGACCAGCAATTCAACCGCTGCCAGGGTGTCGCGGAACAGGTAGCGGGTGCGCTTCAGGGTGCCGAACAGGTTGCCGAGGGCCGGGAATGGACTCCCCTGCAGATTGGTAAAGAGCAGGGCCGGTCCGCCGGCCTGGTAAACACGTCGCTGGATTGCGCCCGCTTCAATCTCTCCGGAAACCGGCTGTTCAATCCGGATCAGCTGACCTGTCGCTTCAAGGTCCAGAAGGCAGGCGCGCAGATTTCGATAACCCATATCAGAATGCTCAATGTTTTTATAAGGAGTGGGCTTGAATGCCCTCATTTTATACATTAGCAGCTTCTGAAAGGCAAACTTGACTTAACCTCTTTGTCATTATCGGAACAAGTTTTCACGGAGAGAGGGGGTGACTCGTTCAGGTCTGCAAATAATCCTCTGCTCGGTCTTTTAATGAGAAAAAAACACGTCAATCAAGTATCTTAGCTCCCTTTTTTGGACAGAAAAGAGGTTTTCCGCGGATTATGAGAATTTTCTTGTATTGAAAAAGAATTTGTGATAAATAGGGCTAAATTATAGCTAATTAGTGAGTACTTTTCCAATATCTGAGTTGACCTTAATGTCGCCACCATGGAGGTTGTAATGAGAAGGTCTGTGCTTTTTGCATGCGTTATTCTGGCCCTGACGGTTGTTCCCGCTTTTTCCGCAAATATCGGTCCGGTCAAGTCCGGGGTTGCTGATGGTGAGACTGCTTTTGGACTTGGTTACACCTTTACCGATTCGAAGTGGGAGGACACAGGTTCGTTCAGTTCTCTTGAACTGCAGCAGAATCGCTTTTTTGCCCAGGCCGGATATGGAATCAGCGACAACTGGTTCGGCTATGCTCGGGGTGGCCTTTCAACGCTGAAAGCGGATAGCGCTTTTCTCAACGTTGCGACTGACTTCGAAGGTGAGAATATCTTTCCTTTTGTGAGCATCGGCGCTAATGGCTTGTTCTTTGAAAATGAGGTCCTCAGCATTGGCGGTTTTGTACAGGGAAGTTATTATCTGGGCGAGAATGAAGATTCGGTGAAAACAGCGCCGATTATTTTCGATTCCATAGCTCAGAGCATCAAAGAGACCGTCACCGTAGACCAGATGTGGGAAGCCAGAGGCGGGCTCGAGTTGCAGATGGAACTGGAAGGTGCGCAGTTGTACTGCGGTCCAATGTACTATATCTCCCGGGCTGACATTGAGGACAAAATGGTTGGTGCAGTTTCCGGGGTTGCTACTGTCTCCAAGACGATTGAAGAAGAGGATAACTTCGGTTTTGTCGCTGGTGTTCAGTGGAATCTGCTTAAGGATGTGACCCTCGATTTTGAGGCCCAGCTACGAAGTTCATATGACATCGGTTTTGTTTTAAACAAAAGGTTTTAGTCTCCCGGCAGATTTAGGTGATTCCTTGAATCACGTTCGCTGTCTCAGTTGTTCAATTAACAAAGTCCACCAGATTAAGGAGGGCTCAAGTGAAAATGCATCGATTATTTTTGATCTCAACCCTGTTTCTCACTCTGCTGCTGAGCGGCTGCGGAGGGAGTGATAGCGAAACCATTTCCGGAACTCTGCCAGGCGGAGGAACCGGCGATACTGGCGGCGGGACCCCAGTCGAGACACCGACAGATGAATCGGTGCCCGTATCTTCTGTTTACCTGCAGGTAACCCCAGCTACGATGGGGACCAATCAGTCTGCTGTTGTTGCGACGACACTTTACAACGCGAGCGGACAATTGATTGGTGGAGAAAAAGAGGTCACCTTTACTCTCGATAATCCGGCGCTCGGTTCGATAGTCTCTCCTTCGACGATAAGCGATGGGGTTGGCTCACACATCTACAATGCCCGTGGGACTCAGGGCACCGTAGTCATTACCGCGACGGTTGACGGAAAATCAGACACCCAGACGATTCAGATTTCCAACCAGGTTGCGGCAGCTGAGATTATCATGGCAGCAAATCCGGCCAGTGTTTCGACTGGCGGAACCGCGGTTGTCAGTGCAACGGTTCTCGATGAAAGTGGTCAACCGATGCCGGACGGGACCCTGGTCAACTTCAAAGTCGATGACCCGACCCTGGGGTCGGTGGTTGCTTCGTCGACAACGGCCAGCGGTGTCGCCCAGGCGACGTTCTCTGCCAATGCGGCCAGCGGCATTGCCACGATTACCGCGACAGCTGGAAGTGCTGTCCAGAGTTTAAACCTGGATGTCGTCGGCTCTTCAGTAGCGACGGGCAGTATTGAATTTTTCTCTGCGACCCCGCAGGTAATTGTCATTCAGGGTGCCGGGGGCGATGAAACCTCTGAAGTGAAATTTTTGGTTAAAGATGCCAACGGCAACCCGATTGCCAGCAGCGAAACGGTCCGTTTGGAACTGTCCGGTCCCAACGGTGGCGAATACCTCGGTTCAACAGCCGGTGTCACAGCACTGGATGTTGGTACCGTCAACGGTTTTGCCTCCGTCATCCTGCACAGTGGTGCGATTCCGGGGACCGTCACGATAACCGCTTCAGTAGATGGAACCAACCTCTCAACTTCGAGTGGCGTCATCTCTATCGGTGGCGGGGTTCCCTCGGCCGGTCATTTCTCTCTTTCCACCTCTCGTTTCAATCTTGAAGGCTTCCGCGTGGATGGCATCACCGCGGATATTACTGCCCGGATAGCTGATCGTTACGGCAACTATAATGTCCTCGAAGGGACCTCTGTTTCCTACTATTCAGAATGTGGTGCAATCGATCGCGCCGTTGCTCTCAGTAATCAGGGCGAGGGAACGGTTGTTTTCAGAACCCAGACCCCAGCACCCCAGGATGTCACGGTTGATCCGCTGGAGACCTGCGGGACACGCTGTCAGGAGGAGAATGCTTTTATTGCCGATTTTGAAGGAACCTTTGGCGTAACAATTACCGGTGGGGCAAGTCAGCCAAATCCACGTGACGGCCTCTGCACACTCATCGCAGTTGTCGAGGGCGAGGAAGAATTTACCGATAACGATGCCAGTGGTGGCTATGATTCCGGCGAGCCGTTTGATGACACGTATGATGACATCCATATGGACATGGATGATGACGAATACGACCTGACCGCTTACACGACCGGTGTCCCCTATGACGCTGCTTTTGAAGATCTGGTTGTTGACCGTGATGAGGATGCCGTTTTCGATGGGATGAACGGAGCCTGGGATGCCAACAAGCGGATCGGCAAGACCATCAACCTGCTGTACACCGGGGAGCCGACTCTGACCCTGTCCAACTGGACGTTTGCGGTACCCGACGGTGGCAGCCAGACAATCTACTTTGCCGTGCACGATTTCAATTACAACCGCCCGATCGGGGGCAGCGACGTCAGTGTGGCGATCGATGGCAGTGCGGCCCTGTCCGGTGTGCTGAAGTGGCAGTTCTATGACAGCAATGCGATCGGGACCCCAATCTTATCAGTGACTGTTTCGGACAAAACGCTGGAGGATGAGGAACCTGCCGAGGTTGTGACCCTGAAGTTCACGATCAACTGGCCAGCAGAGACGGAGACGATTACCAAGGAAATTTCCATTACCGGTATTGTTGACTGATTCCAGCGTAGAACAGGAATGAATACGGGGCCTCTTTTGCGAGAGGCCCCGTTTTTTTTCAGTCTGCCAGCGACAGCTCTCTTTTCTCCAAGGCAATCACCCTGTCCCGCAACTCCGCAGCCTTTTCAAATTCCAGATCGGCCGCCGCCGCCAGCATCTCTGCTTTGAGCTGTACAATCTCCTGCTTCAAGCTCTCCGGATCTCCATAGCCGGCCTCCTCTTCGGCTGCCAGTGGCAGTTCGAGATAATCTTTTGCCGAAATGTCATCAAGGATCGAGCGCAGGGATTTTTTAATTGTCTGCGGAGTGATACCGTGTTCCTCGTTGTAGGCCAGCTGTTTGCTCCGACGCCGTTCGGTTTCATCGAGACAGGCCTGCATCGAGCGAGTGATCTTGTCGCCATACATAATCACCCGGCCGTCGACATTGCGGGCCGCACGACCGCAGGTTTGAATGAGTGAGCGGGCACTGCGCAGGAACCCTTCCTTGTCGGCATCGAGAATCGCCACCAGGGCGACTTCCGGAATATCCAGCCCTTCACGCAGCAGGTTGATGCCGACCAGAACATCGAATTCTCCCTGGCGCAAGGCGCGCAATATCTGCATTCGCTCAAGGGTGTCGATGTCGGAATGCATGTAGTTGACGCGGATATCGAGCTCCTGAAGGTAGCCGGTGAGGTCCTCGGCCATCCGTTTGGTCAGCGTGGTGACCAGCACCCGTGCTCCGGCAGCTACTGTCTGGCGGATCTCACCGATCAGGTCGTCGACCTGTTCCCGGGCCGGCCGGACTTCGACAGGAGGATCGACCAGGCCGGTGGGGCGTATGACCTGTTCGACGAATACACCGTGGGACTGCTCCAGCTCATAATCGGCAGGGGTCGCCGAGACGTAGACTGTTTGCGGCTGGGTGGCGGTAAATTCCTCGAACATCAGCGGCCGGTTGTCAAGCGCGCTCGGCAGGCGGAAGCCGTAGTTCACCAGCGTCTCTTTACGTGAGCGGTCACCGCGATACATGGCGCCGATCTGGCTGACACTGACGTGGCTTTCGTCGATAAACATCAGCGCATCTTCCGGCAGATAGCTGAGCAGGGTGGCCGGTGGTTCTCCCGGTTGTCGTCCGTCGAGAAACCGCGAGTAGTTCTCGATCCCCTGGCAGTAGCCCATCTCTTCAATCATTTCAATGTCGAACATAGTGCGCTGCTCGATCCGTTGGGCCTCAAGCAGCATGTTGCGCTCGCGAAAATAAGGGATGCGCTGCTGCAGTTCATCCTGGATCTGCTTGATCGCCCTGTCCAGGGTGGGGCGAGTCGCAACATAGTGGCTGGCCGGGAAGATCGCCGTCTGGCCGATATGGTCGATCAGTTTTCCGGTCAGCGGGTCGATTTCCGAAATGGTCTCGATCTCGTCGCCGAAAAATTCGACCCGGATCGCCAGTTTCTCTTCATAGGCGGGAAATATTTCAACCGTGTCACCGCGCACCCGGAAGGTGCCCCGGTGAAAGTCGATGTCGTTGCGCTGGTACTGGTTTTCTACCAGCCGCTTGAGCAGGTCGTTGCGGTCAAGTTCCATCCCCTCTTCAAGCCGGACCAGCATGCCGTAATAGGCCTCGGGTGAACCCAGGCCGTAGATACAGGAGACAGAGGCAACGATCAGCACGTCGCGGCGTGACAGCAGCGAGCGGGTGGCACTGTGACGCAGCTTGTCGATCTCCTCGTTGATCGAGGAATCCTTTTCGATGAAGGTATCGGTGGAGGGGACATAGGCCTCCGGTTGGTAGTAGTCGTAGTAGCTGACGAAATATTCGATGGCGTTGTGCGGAAACAGTTCCTTGAACTCCCCGTACAGCTGGGCCGCCAGGGTTTTGTTGTGGGCCAGTACCAGAGCTGGGCGCTGCAGCTGGTGGACCATGTTGGCCATGGTGAAGGTCTTGCCGCTGCCGGTAACACCAAGCAGTACCTGGTGCCGGTCGCCGCGCTGAATGCCTGCAACCAGTTCGGTGATGGCCTGTGGCTGGTCGCCCTGGGGATCAAAATCGGAGATTAGTTCAAAGCGGGCCATCTCATTCCTTTTAAAATCAAATAATTCTTGCTAATCCTGTTTGACATGTTTCACTTTGGAGCGCAAAATGCCGCTTTTTTGCAGCGAGGGACCTTCAGGAAGGATAAGGTATGACTGACGAGAAAAGCAAATTTGTCTACTCGATTTTCTGGAACTGTGGACTGATTGTCATCGGTTCGCTGGTTCAGGCGATTGCCCTCAAAGCCGTGGCGATCCCGCACCAGTTCGTTCCCGGTGGCCTGTTCGGCGTCGGGTCCCTGATCTACTATCTGAGTGACTGGCTCAATCCTGGCTTTCTTTATCTGCTGCTCAATGTGCCGATGTTTGTGCTCGGCTATATCTTTATTTCCCGGCGTTTCCTCGGCTACAGTGCCCTGGCAATGGGCTCGATCTCCCTGTTTTATCAGCTGATCGAATTTCAGATTGCCATCAGCAACCAGCTCTATGCTGCGCTGATCTTCGGCGTACTGCTCGGCGTGGGCGCCGGGATGGTCCTGCGGTCACTCGGTTCCAATGGCGGACTTGATGTGATAGCAGTGATCCTGAACCAGAAATTCAATATCGGCGTGGGCAAGGTCTACCTGAGCTTTAATGTCCTGCTCTTCTCCTTCAGTTTTCTCAGCCTCGATAACGACCTGGTGATCGCCTCGATGATTGCAGTATTTGTTTGTTCCGTAGCGGTCGATTATTGCCTGTCCCTTTTCAACCAGCGCAAGCTGGCCTTTATCATCTCGGAAAAGCCGGAGGAGATTGCCGATCAGGTGATGGGAGACCTGAAGATAGGGACCACCATGCTGCCTGCCGTCGGTGCTTACCAGAAGCGCAATCGGACCGTGTTGATGGTGGTGATAAACAATCTTCAGCTGAAGAGGCTGGAAGAGATCGTCTTCACGGCGGATGAATATGCCCTGTTTATCGTTGAAAACACCTTCAGTGTGCTCGGTTCAACCTTTTCCCGGCGCAAACTGTACTGAGCCCCTCTGCCCTCATCCGGGCCATGGCACGTATCGGGCTTCTGCGTCGGTGGTTATTTGCTGGCGATGCTGAATTCAACCCGACTGGCAGCGCCCTCTTTGGGTGCCTGATAGATATCAGTCGGTTTCAGAAAGATCTGCGGCTTGATTGACTCGTTCCGGGCCACCAGGAGATCCCGAACTTTTTGGGCGCGCTGCTTGGCGAGCTCAGCCAGTTGTTCGTCGCCGACGATAATATTGGCCAGCAGCAGTTTCTCCATCTCTTTAACCGGCAGTTTTTGCAACATGCCGATAAAATTTCGCGGGCGGGGGAACTCGGCGTTTTTATACACAAGGGTCAGTATCTCCGGGTATTCTTCGCTCCCTATCTCAACCTCTTCTGGGTCTTTTGGTGGCAGGCCGCTTTCCGTCAACTGCTGCTGCTTGGCGGCGACCAGCATCTGCCGCAGCTGCTCCTGGCGATATCCTTCCGGGTCCCGTTCCCTGTCTACGAATGCACTGATTTCGAGAGTCAATGCCGGGCGTTTGCTCAGCATTTCGGCCAACCTGGCCAGGCTCTGCTGATCTTTTTCGCTGATTCGTGCCAGGCCTTCAGCAAAAGTGACGCTGGTGAAATCCTCTTCGCCGCCAAGCATTGATGCCAGCAGTGAAAATGGCGAGGTCGCCGCCTTGACCAGCAGGTTCTTGAGTACGGTGAAGATGGTTCCGGCAATGCTGAAACTGGGATCGTTCAGGTCTCCGGAGATCGGAACATCGAGTTGGATTTCACCGTTCTGGTCTTTGAGAAGAGCGATGGCGAGGCCAATCGGCAAAGAGGTGGCCTGTTCACTTTCGATTTTGTCGCCAAAGGTGAACTGGTCGATCATGATGCTGTTATCGGCATCAATTTTCTGATGCTCGATATGGTAGTTCAAATCGAGATAGAGCTTGCCCTTGTCAATGGCATAGCCGAGGTAGGTTCCCGAGTAGGGCGTCATCGGGACCAGGTCGATGTCTTCAAAACGGATGGTCAGGTCGGTGAACAGGTCCTGGCTCAGGGGGTTGATCTTGCCGCTGATCGATAGCGGGGAATGGTTTTCCAGTTGCCCACGCAGGTCGACATCCGCCTGCATGGTTTCGTCCGAGGCCATCCCGGTCACCCGTCCGCCCAGTTCATACATGGTGGTCGAAAAGGTGCTCGGCAGGTGGCGATCGGTGAAATTTACGGTGCCCCCCTGCAAGGTCAGGGCGTCGATGCGAATATCGGGTGGTGGGGCACTCTCCGCAGTTGCTTCCTCTGGTTCGGCAGTTTCTTCAACCGGTTTCCCGCTGTTTTCTTTGCTTGTCGCTGCCTCCGGTTGTTCGGCGGTGACACTGGTCAGGTTGATCTTGCCGGCCTGGTCGATCAGAATGTTTGCCAGGTATTTGCTGAGAGCGACCTCTTTGATCTGCAGAGCAAAGGGAGAAAGTTCGCCCTTAATTCCTTCGAGGCCCAACCCCTTCCAGGCCAGCATCTCCCCTTCGGTCAGCGGATCGCGCAGGCTGAGATCTTCAATGCTGACCCGCCCTGCGAAGCTGCCGGAGAAGCTGTCCTGCTCTTGTTGCAGTTGAATGGCGAGGTCACTGTACAATTTTCCATCTTTCAGGCTGACTGCAACATCCTCCGGCAGAAAGTCGTTGAAGTCTGCCAGCGGAAAAGCGTTGACAGAGCTGTCCGACTGCACGCGGAGCGGGGTGTGGGCCACGGTCCCCTTGAATGAAAATTTTCCTTCCTGGCCAATGTTGCCACTCAGCTTGAAAGGGCTCTGCTCGGATATCGGATAGTTCAAATTCTCCAATGAAAAATCAAGCTGCTCAATGCTGGCATGAGGTTCTCGGGCCATGCTGGCATCGGTAAATTTGAGGTTCAGGTTATCGATATCGAAAGATTGGAGCTTGAATTTGAATTTCTCCCTTTGTCCTTTTTCGGTTTCTTCCTGCACAGGGTCAGCCTGATCAGGTTCTTTATTCGGCTGTCGTAATAGATCGAGCGGGGTCATACTGCCGTTGGCACGCCGGGTCACTGCAAGGCGACCGTTCCGGAGTGTCGCGGCGGCAACCTCTGCCTGCCGCTCATTGAGATTGAATCGGCCACCGCTGACAGAGATATTCTCAAGGGTGAATTGGTCGTTATCGCCGAAAGGGACAACCATACCATGCAACTCCAGCCCCCCGTCCTGCAGTGACAGGTTGCCGTCTGCAGCTAGCTGAACGTTGCTGGCCAGAGAGACGGTTCCCGTCAATGGCTTGGTCAGCAGGTCGGCAAGGTACGGGTAATGTGGCTCAAGCAGAAACTCGACCAGCGTGACTTGCAGATCGGCGGTGACTGGCTGCAGTGTCACCGGACCATTGATAGCCAAGGTCATATCACGAGCTGATTGTAGCCTGAACGCCAGAGCGGTTGTGTCGTGGAAATGGTTGGAGAGATTAACCAGCTGTAAATTGATGCCTCGCAGTTCTTCATTGAAACCGCCAGGAGGATAGTCATCCCGAAAATGAATTGTGCCATCGACCAGCGCAGCATGTTCGGCGCGCAGCAGTAACCCTGTTCCCTCGGGTTCCTCTTCACTTTGCTCTTCGAACTGATCTTCTCCGGCCGGTTCAGGAAGCAGCTGCTGGTAACTCCAGGTTCCTGATTGATCGCGGCTGACGTAGAGCTCAGGCTGATAGAGGTCGAGTGAGAGCAGATTGATGTCCTGCTGAAAAACCTCAGCCCAGTCGAGGTCGAGAATCAGTGTCGGCAGACGAAACAGAGGACTGTCATCCTGGTGCCTGACCTCCAGATCGGTCAGGGCCAGTTCTCCCCCGACCAGCAGTTTCGGTTGCTCTGTCGATGATACCCGGTAAGCCAGGTCAAGTTCAGCGTCGATTTCTCCTGATTTGATCTCGATCGGAAGGGGTAAAGGGAAATGATAGGCATAAAAGGCCAAGTCGATCTGGTCGAGCAGCAGGGTCAGGGATGTTTCAATGGATTCGTGGAACGGTTTCAGTTGTCCTTCCGCTAAAATGTCCGAGCCGTTGAGATTCAGGCTGAGGAACGGCTCGACATATTCATCCGTCAGGTAGGGGATATTGCCGATAAAAGGGACCTGCAGGTTCAGCTCGCGGATTGTGTGAGTTGATTGCCTCACAGAGGTCTGGTCGGTGAAATCGATAGAGCCATTGCTGATCACGATGTTGTTGAAGGAGAAGTGAAATGGTTTGCCCGGCTCCGGTTTGGGTTCCGACGGCTCGTCTCCTCCTAGGCGGGTGAAGTCGGAAAAGTTGAATTCCTGTTTCGCCAGTTGCTCCAGTCGGACAACCGGGTTGTCCAGCTCCACCCGGTCAAAAATAAGTGCCCAGTCAAATAGAGAGCGACTGCTTACGGAGACCATCAGGCGGTCAAAGGAGACGAAAGCGGCATCGCGTTCCGGTTCGCTCAGCTGCAGCCCGCTGATTTCCAGAGTCAGGGTAAAGGGATTGAAGTAGACCTTTTCGATCGTCAGGGACCGATCCGTTTCCCTGTCTATCCAGGCGATCCCTTGTTTTTTGACCTGCCAGGGGACGATCAGCATGGTCGAGAGGAGTAGAAGGAATATCAGGCTACAAGCGAAAAGAGTAAATTTCATCCAGCGCTTCATGCAGATTCTCCGGAACAGGGTGAAGTTTCCGAAAAGTTTAGCATACCACGGTTGCTTATGACGGGCCGGCTGGTAAAATTAGGAATTGTCTGAGCGGGCTTTCGCCGTAGATCAAGAGTGGAGATGGTCATATCCGGACAAAATGTGACTTGGCCGGTTGGATTTTCTTGACCGTCAGCCAGAGATCCAATATTTTCTGGCGGGATAAATTTAGTTTTGTGGAGACTAAACCCGTTTCTTCTCACACACCATACAATATGGAGGCTCCTGATGAAAAAAATGTTGACCCGTTTGTTGTTGGTCCTGGTGATGCTTTCGATTGCCGGATTTGCCCAGGCGAAGACCTTGGTTTACTGTTCGGAGGGGAGCCCTGAGGGATTCAATCCCATCTTCTACACCGCAGGGACGACGTTCGATGCCACAGCAAAGAACATCTTTGAAGGCCTGACCCATTTTATCCGCGGGACAACCGAGATCGAGCCGGGAATGGCTGAGAGTTGGGACGTTTCCGCTGATGGCAAGGTCTATACCTTCAAGCTGCGCAAGGGGGTCAAGTTCCATTCGGCCAAGCACTTCACGCCGAGCCGCGATATGAATGCCGATGACGTGATCTTCACCTTCGAGCGGCAGTGGAAAAAGGATCATCCTTTCCATAAGGTGTCCGGTGGGAGCTACGAGTATTTTGAAGGGATGTCGATGCCTGACCTGCTCAGCAGCATTGAAAAAGTAGATGACTATACGGTAAAATTCGTTCTCAATCGTCCAGAAGCACCGATGCTGGCTAACCTGGCGATGGATTTTGCGGTTATCGCCTCTGCCGAGTATGCCGATGCGATGATGAAGGCTGGAACTCCGGAAAAGATCGATCAGTGGCCCATCGGTACCGGCCCCTTCGTCTTTGAAGGCTACAAGAAAGACGCACAGATCCGTTACACAGCCAACAAGGACTATTGGAAAGGAAAAGCGCCGATCGACAAGCTGGTTTTTGCGATTACCCCGGACGCTTCCGTGCGCTACGCCAAGCTGAAAGCCGGCGAGTGTCAGGTGATGCCCTACCCCAATCCGGCCGATCTCGCTGCAATGAAGGCCGATGCAAACATCAACCTGATGGAGAAGGAAGGCCTCAACGTCGGCTATCTGGCCTACAATACGCTGATGAAACCGTTTGATGATGTCCGGGTGCGGAAGGCGCTCAATCACGCCATTAACAAGGCGGCGATCATCGACACTGTCTTCCAGGGTGCCGGTAAGCCGGCCAAGAACCCGATCCCGCCGACCATCTGGTCTTACAATAACGCAACCGTAGACGATGCTTTCGACCTGGAAACGGCCAAGAAGCTGCTGGCTGATGCCGGTTATCCGAATGGTTTCGGGATGAAGATCTGGGCGATGCCGGTGCAGCGCCCCTACAATCCCAACGCCCGGCGCATGGCTGAAGTCATTCAGGCCGACTGGGCCAAGATCGGTGTCAAGGCTGAGATCGTGTCCTACGAATGGGGCGAGTACCTGAAGCGTTCCAAGGACAAGGATCGCGACGGTGCTATCCTGCTCGGCTGGACCGGTGATAACGGGGATCCGGACAATTTTCTCGCCGTTCTGCTCGGCTGCGATGGTGTCGGTGGTTCCAACCGGGCCCAGTGGTGTTACCAGCCCTTTGAAGACCTGATCCAGAAGGCCAAAGTGGTTGCAGATCCAAAAGAGCGGACCAAGCTCTATGAGCAAGCGCAGCTTGTCTTCAAAGAGCAGGCTCCTTGGGCAACTATCGCTCACTCGGTGGTTTTCGAGCCACTCAGCAAAAATGTTGTCAACTACAAGATCGACCCCCTCGGCGGGCATATCTTTTACGGCGTCGATCTGAAATAATAGGGGTCAATGCCATCCTTGAGCCGGGAAGGGCAAACCCTTCCCGGCTTTTCCATGACAGGCTCATATGTTTAGTTTTTTTCTAAAACGGATCGGCGTGGTCATTCCAACTTTTATTGGGGTGACCCTGCTGACCTTTTCTCTGATCCGCCTGATCCCAGGCGATCCGGTCGAGCTGATGGCCGGCGAGCGTGGAGTCGATCCTGCGCGCCATGCCCAGCTTCTGGCTGAAATGGGACTCGATAAACCATTGCTGGTGCAGTACTGGAACTATTTGACCGGAATCTTTCAGGGTGATTTGGGGACCTCCCTGGTGACCAGGGAACCGGTATTGAGGGAGTTCTTCACTCTCTTCCCGGCAACGCTGGAGTTGGGAGCCTGTGCTATTGTCATTGCCGTGCTGGTCGGCTTGCCGGCCGGGATCATTGCCGCGGTACGGCGCGGCAAGGTGACTGACTACACGGTGATGGGCCTTTCGCTGACGGGCTACTCGATGCCGATCTTCTGGTGGGGCTTGCTGCTGATACTACTGTTTTCGGTTGGCCTCGGCTGGACCCCGGTCTCCGGGAGAATTTCAGCACTGTTCTGGGTCGATGAAGTCACCGGCTTTATGCTGATCGATGCTTTTCTCTCCGATGAGAAGGGGGCTCTGCTCTCGGCTCTGCACCATCTGGTTCTCCCCTCGATTGTCCTGGCGACCATTCCGTTGGCAGTTATTGCACGTATGACCCGCTCGGCCATGCTTGAAGTGCTGCGCGAGGATTATGTTCAGGTGGCGCGGGCCAAGGGACTGGCAATGCCACTGGTGATTTGTGTCCACGCGTTGCGCAATGCGCTGATCCCGGTCATCACCGTCATCGGCCTTCAGGTCGGGGTGTTGATGGCGGGAGCGATTCTGACCGAAACGATCTTCTCCTGGCCGGGGATCGGCAAGTGGCTGCTCGACTCGATCCACCGACGGGATTATCCTTCCGTGCAGGGCGGGATTCTGCTGGTTTCCTGCGTGGTGATCCTGGTCAACCTGACCGTCGATATCTTCTACGGCGTGGTCAATCCACGTATCCGTCATAACCGCTGAGAGGGCTGCATGATGAATGAACAAGTCCAAACTGCGGATGTTGATATTGCCCCACCGGGCCCCTTTCGCGAATTCTGGGCATATTTTTCCGAAAATCGCGGTGCCTTGATCGGTTTCGGTTTTATTCTGGCGATGCTGCTGGCAGCCTTGTTTGCCGACCTGTTGACCCCCCATAGCCCCTTCGAGCAGTACCGTGACGCCATCCTGACCCCCCCCGCCTGGCAGGAGGGTGGGCGTTGGAGCTTCCCGCTGGGCACCGATGAAGTCGGTCGCGATATCCTAACCCGGTTATTGCACGGTGGGCGGTTATCACTGTTTATCGGGATGATGGTCGTTTCACTGGCGTTACTGATTGGCACCCTGATCGGCCTGGTGGCTGGTTATGCCAAGGGGCTGACCGATACCCTGATCATGCGGGCTATGGATATCATCATGGCCCTGCCGAGCCTGTTGCTGGCACTGGCGATTGTCACCATCCTCGGTCCGGGGCTGATCAACGCATCGATCGCCATCGCCATCACCTACCTGCCCCATTACGTACGGATTACCCGGGCCTCAGTGATTGCTGAAGGTTCCAAGGACTATGTCACGGCCTCACGCGTGTCTGGTGCGGGAATCTGGCGACTGATGTTCATCACTATATTGCCCAACTGCATGGCACCGTTGATTGTCCAGGCGTCGCTCGGTTTCTCCAACGCAATCCTTGATGCTGCAGCGCTTGGCTTCATCGGCCTGGGAGCGCAGCCGCCCAGTCCCGAGTGGGGCTCGATGCTCTCCAATGCCCTGGAATTCATCCAGCGGGCCTGGTGGGTGGTCACCTTTCCGGGGTTGATGATCCTGCTCACGGTGCTCGCCTTTAACCTGATGGGTGATGGTCTGCGTGATGCCCTCGATCCGAAGATGAAACGCTGATGGCTCTACTTGAAATTAACAATCTGACTGTCGAGTTCGGCAGCGTAGCCCGTCCTTTCAAGGCCGTTGATCGGGTTCGCCTGAGCATTGATAAAGGCGAAGTCGTCGGCATCGTGGGGGAGTCCGGGTCGGGTAAATCGGTGACTGCGAAGGCAGTCATGGGACTGATCGATTGGCCCGGGCGGGTCAGCGCTGATCAGCTGGAGTTTGATGGCCGGGATCTGCTGGCGATGCCTGACAAGCAACGCCGAAAGATTACCGGGCGCGAGGTGGCGATGATCTTCCAGGAACCGATGACCAGTCTCAATCCCTGCTTCACAGCTGGCTACCAGATCATGGAGGCGCTGAAGATCCACGAAGGGGGGAGCAAGTTTGTCCAGCGGGGGCGGGCGCTGGAACTGCTGGAACAGGTTGGTATCCCCGACCCGGCGGCGCGGCTTAAAGCCTTTCCACATCAACTCTCCGGCGGGATGAGCCAGCGGATCATGATTGCCATGGCGATCGCTTGCAATCCGCGACTGTTAATCGCCGACGAACCGACCACCGCCCTAGATGTGACCATCCAGGCGCAAATCATAGACCTGCTGCTCGACTTGCAGAAACAGGGCGAGATGGCTCTGGTGTTGATCACCCACGATCTTGCCTTGGTCGCAGAGGCTGCCCAGAGAGTGGTGGTGATGTATGCCGGACAGGTGGTCGAGACCGGCCGGGTGCCGGAGATCTTTGAGGCACCGATGCATCCGTATACAGCTGCGCTGCTCGAGGCGTTGCCTGAACGTTCGGTGGGGCATGCCCGGTTACAGACGATTCCCGGCGTGGTGCCGGGTCAGTTTGATCGTCCCGGCGGCTGCCTGCTGAATCCGCGTTGTGCTTTCGCTAACGAACGGTGTCGCGTAGAAGAACCAGAGTTGGAAAACATGCCGAACGGCCGCAAGGTTCGCTGTCATACTCCACTGGATGAAGAAGGAAGACCGCAGGGATGAATGAAGAGACCCGGTTACTCAAAGCGCAGAACCTGACCCGCTTCTATGATGTCTCGCAGGGACTCTTTCAGCCGCACGCAGTCGTCAAGGCGCTTGACGGCGTCAGTTTCTCTGTCGCGGCAGGACAGACCCTGGCGGTGGTTGGCGAATCGGGATGTGGAAAGTCGACCCTGGCGCGCCAGGTGACGATGATCGAGAGGCCAACCAGCGGTAATTTGCAGTTCGATGGCTTCGACCTGGTCCAGGCCACGGACCAGCAGTTGAAAGATGCTCGCCAGCGGGTGCAGATGATCTTCCAGAATCCTTTCGGTTCACTCAATCCGCGTAAAAAGGTTGGTTCCATTATCGGTGAACCGCTGGTGATCAACACCGAACTGTCCAAGGCAGAGCGGGAAGACCGGGTGCGGACGATAATGGGCAAGGTTGGTTTGCGACCCGAGCACTACGAGCGCTATCCTCACATGTTTTCCGGTGGCCAGCGTCAGCGGATAGCTGTTGCTCGGTCGCTGATGCTTGAACCGAAACTGGTGGTTGCTGATGAACCGGTTTCGGCTCTAGATGTGTCGGTTCAGGCTCAGGTGCTTAACCTGCTGATGGACATTCAGCAGGAGATGAACCTGGCTTACCTGTTTATCTCTCATGACTTGTCGGTCGTGCGGCATATCGCGGATGACGTGATGGTAATGTATCTCGGCAGGGTTGCCGAATACGGTTCGTCGGAGTTGATTTTTCAACAACCGCGCCATCCCTATACTCAGGCCCTGCTGGCGTCAACACCCCATCTCAAGGCCCAGAATCGGCAGAAACATATCACCCTCAAAGGAGAAATTCCCTCGCCGCTGGCGCCACCTGCGGGATGTGTTTTCCATACTCGTTGCCCTTATGCAAACGAGCGCTGTGCGGTAGAAATTCCGGCGCATCTGTCGCTGAAGGATGGTCGGCAAATCGCCTGTCACGGGGTCGAGGAAGGGCGTCTTTAAGACGCTTAGCCCCAGAATTGTCCCGCTCTGTTCAGCAGGTGGGGCTCCTGAATAATCAGATATCCCCAAAGCAGCTCCGGCCTGGCTAATAAATTGATTTTTCCGTTTCGGCATCAAAGATGTGCAGGTGAGTGAGCTTCAGGCCCATCTCCAGGTTTTCTCCGGCAGTGAAAAGCCGCCGCCCTTCCGAGGTGGCGACAAGTTCTGCGCCCTGCAGATCCATATGCAGGTTGGTTTCGCTGCCGAGCGGTTCAACAACTTTGACATGTCCTTCAACTGTACAGACTAAATCGGCACTGTTGGCCTCATCTCCATTTGTCAGGGAGATATCCTTGGTGCGCAGTCCCATGACGACTTGCTGCCCATCATTGAATTTACATCCCGGTTTCTCAGGAATCGGGATATCCAGGCGGTCGCTCAACACCAGTTTCTGCCGCTCACCGTCATTTCTGACTGTTGCCGGGATGAGATTCATCGGTGGCGAGCCGATAAAGCCGGCGACAAAGATGCTGTTCGGGTTCTGAAAAATTTCAATCGGGCTGCCGACCTGCTCGATATAACCGTCCCGCATGACCACGATCCTGTCCGCCAGGGTCATCGCTTCCACCTGGTCGTGAGTGACATAGATGATGGTGTTCTGCACCTGCTGGTGCAGTTGCTTGATTTCCAGCCGCATCTGGGTGCGTAGTTTTGCATCGAGGTTGGAGAGTGGCTCGTCGAACAGGTAAACCGCCGGATGCCGCACGATGGCTCGCCCCATGGCCACCCGCTGACGTTGCCCGCCGGACAGTTCGTGCGGCTTGCGTAACAGCAATTCGTCAAGCTCCAGGATTGCTGCAGCCTCCCGGACCCGCTTTTCAATCTCATCCTTCGGCATTTTTTTCAGGGTCAGGCCAAAGGACATGTTCTTGTAGACATTCATGTGCGGGTAGAGGGCGTAGTTCTTAAATACCATCGCCGCGTCACGATCCTTCGGTGCCACATCGTTGACAACCCGGTCGGCAATTTGGATTGTCCCTCCCGAGATATCCTCCAGCCCGGCAATCATCCTCAGGGTCGTGGATTTGCCGCAGCCGGAGGGTCCGACGAGAACCACAAATTCCCTGTCTTCGACATGCAGGTTGACGCCGTGAACAACTTCCAGCTTTCCATATTTTTTGACGACATCTTTAAGAATGACATTGGCCATTAATCAATCTCCAGGAATACAAAGTTCTCGCGTTCTAAACAGGCCTGTCCCGTTAATTATTATTTGCCGAATAATAGGATATACGATTTAGATCAGAAAATGAGTTGTTTTTACATTTCGTTAGTTGACGAACACGGATTCATCGTTTTTACTTGATGAGACCAAACTTGGGTTCGAATTTAGCAAATACTCTGCACCAATGAAACACCGCTTGCAAGACCTTAAATTCGGGATGGCAACATTCCAAAACCGCTCTCAGGAGGAAAAGTATGGCAAAAATCAAAGCTCTTTGGCTCCTCATCGCTGTCGGGTTGTGTTTCAGTTTTGCCGGTTCTGCTTTTGCCAAGCCGATCGACATCCACTGGTGGCATGCCATGCGTGGTGCGCGCGGCGAAGTCGTGCAACAGATTGTTGACAGTTTCAACAATTCTCAAAACGAATACCGGGTTGTTGCGACCTATAAAGGTGCTTACGATGAAGTTGTCAATGCCGGGGTCGCCGCGGTCCGCGCCAAGAAACAGCCGCATATTCTCCAGGCCTTCGAAGTCGGCACCCAGACCATGATGATGTCGGGCGCGATCTACCCGGTCTATGAGTTGATGGCGGATAATGGCTACAAGATCGACTGGTCCCAGTACCTGCAGCCGGTTCTTTCCTACTACATGAACGCTGATGGCCACCTGATGTCGATGCCGTTCAACTCTTCAACCCCGGTCATGTACTACAATGTCGATCTGTTTAAAAAGGCCGGGATCCCCATGCTCTCCAAGGAAAAGCCCATCACCTGGGACGAACTGGGTGAAATCACCGGTAAACTGGTCAAGTCCGGGGTCGAGGGAGGGCTGGTCACCGCCTGGCAATCCTGGACCCAGGTGGAAAACTACAGCGCCATTCACAACCTTCCCTTCGCCAGCAAGGCCAATGGTTATGAAGGGCTGGACACCGAGTTGATGATCAACAACGACAAGGTGGTCAACCACATTGCCCGGCTGAAGGGCTGGATGGCGGATAAGCGTTTCTACTACGGCGGGCAGAAATACCAGGGGCCCAAATCCGAATTCATCGCCCAGAACGCCGGGGTCTATATCGACTCGATCAGCGGAATCGCCAAGCTCAAATCCGCCGTCAAGGACTTTACCTGGGATCTCGCGCCGCTGCCGGTGGAGTCCTGGATGACAGAGCCGCAGAACAGCATCATCGGCGGAGCGTCCCTGTGGGTTTTCAACGGGCTGCCGAAGAAGGACTATGCTGGTGTTGCGGCTTTCCTGAACCACTTGGCCGGCAACGAATCACAGATTCTCTGGCACAAGGAAACCGGTTATTTCCCAATCACCCTGACGGCGTACGAGCAGCTCAAGGCCGACGGGTACTACCAGGAGAATCCCCTTCAGGAAGTCGGCATCAAGCAGCTGACCCGGCGCATCCCGACCAAGATTTCCCGTGGCTTGCGGTTAGGCTATTTCATTCAGATCCGCAACATCATCAATGAAGAGCTGGAGCTGGTCTGGAATGACACCAAGACGCCGCAGCAGGCAATGGACGCGTCAGTCGCCAGAAGTAACGAGAAACTGCGTGAATTTGAAAATATTTACAAGTAAACGCTTTTGAGCCTTTGGGTAAATTTGAGCAACAGGGGCATCCTTTTATTGAGGGTGCCCCTGTCTTAGTGATACTATTACGGCATGATAAAAAAACGCGCCTACTTTAAAACGCGAAGCTTGCCGTACCTGTTGATCCTGCCCCAGATAGTGATCACAGTCACATTTTTTTACTGGCCGGCAGTTCAGGGCTTGTTGGCTTCTTTTCAAGTCAGCGACCCTTTCGGTTTTCGCAGCCGTTTTGTCTGGTTCGACAATTTCATCACCCTGTTTAGCGACCCTCTCTATCTCAAATCGATGCTGACGACCCTGATCTTCAGCGGCTCGGTCGCGGTCGTTTCGATCACCTGCGGCCTGTTTTTGGCCACGATGGCCAACCGGGTTTTGCGCTTCACGACCTTGACCCGAACTCTGCTGATCTGGCCCTACGCAATCGCCCCGGCGATTTCGGGGATTTTGTGGTTGTTCCTGCTTCATCCTTCCTACGGGGTGGTGTCGATCAGCCTGGAAAACTGGTTCGGGCTGGACTGGAACCCCTTGCTGGAAAGCTCCCATGCCATGCTGCTGATCGTAATGGCCAGTGCCTGGAAAAACATCAGTTACAATTTCGTATTTTTCCTGGCTGGTCTTCAGGCGGTGCCGCATTCGCTGATAGAAGCTGCGGCGATGGACGGAGCCAGCCCGTTCCGACGCTTCTGGGCGATTACGTTCCCGATGCTTTCGCCAACCATGTTTTTCGTTACCGTCATGACCATCATCTTCTCTTTCTTTGAGTCCTTCGGCGTCATTCATGCGGTCACCCAGGGTGGGCCTGGCGGCTCCACCAATATCCTGGTCTACAAGGTATATCAGGATGGGTTTATCGGGCTGAATCTTGGTTCTTCGTCAGCACAATCGATCGTG
This sequence comes from Desulfuromonas sp., assembly GCA_002869695.1. Lineage (GTDB taxonomy): Bacteria > Desulfobacterota > Desulfuromonadia > Desulfuromonadales > Geopsychrobacteraceae > BM509. The sequence continues at coordinate 58,174 of PKUD01000032.1, forward strand.
CTGATGCTTTTGATTGTTCTGATTACGACTCTGCAGTTCAAATATGTCGAGCGTAAAGTCCAGTACACTGGGTAACGCTTATGATGGTTGAAAAAACGCCAATTCTGGATACTTTCACCTATTTTGCCCTGATCTTCGGGATCCTCGTCGTCGGGTTCCCGATTCTCTATGCGGTCATCGCCGCGACGCTGCCGATCGAGGACGTCTCCCGGGTACCGATGTCGATGATTCCCGGTGACCAGCTGTTCAATAACATTGCTGAAGCCTGGGGTCGCGGCAACCTGGACACCCAGCTGCTCAATTCCTTTATCATGGCGAGCGGTATCACCTTCGGCAAGATCATCGTGTCCCTGTTCGGTGCGTTTTCGATCGTCTATTTCGATTACCGTTTGCGCCCGCTTGCTTTTGCTACGGTTTTTTGCACCCTGATGCTGCCCATAGAGGTCAGGATCCTGCCGACCTACGAGATGGCGGCAAATATTTTCGGTCCGCTGCAGTCGGTCTGGGACGCTCTGGGCCTGGACGGAATCATCAGCTGGTTTGCCCGTCACGATGTCGAGGTGACCCTTGAATTCAGCCTGCTTGACAGCTACGCGGGGCTGATTCTGCCCCTGACCGCATCGGCCACCTGTACCTTTCTGTTCCGCCAGTTTTTTCTCACTATCCCCGAGGAGCTTTGCGAAGCTGCAAAAATGGACGGCGCTTCGCCGATGACCTTCTTCTGGAGAATCCTGCTGCCTCTGTCCAAAACCAACATCGCGGCATTGGTCGTGATCGAATTCGTCTACGGCTGGAATCAATACCTCTGGCCGCTGCTGATTACCACCAACCCGAAGATGACCACTGCGGTCATCGGTCTGCACCATCTGCTGCCGTCCCCGGAGGACCCCCCCGACTGGCATATCGCCATGGCGGGTGCGCTGATCGTCATGCTGCCGCCGATCCTGGTGGTGCTCTGTATGCAGCGCTGGTTTGTCAAGGGGCTGGTGGAAAAGGAGAAGTAGCTATGGGCGGGCCGCTTCGGCAACATGCTCCGGTGGTGACAGCTGAAGATCTGGTCGGCTGTACCTGCGGCGGTGAACATCCGACTCCGGCGGTGACCCTTTACTCCGGCGGCGACGCCTGCCGGGTGCTGGCCGAAGACTGCTCGGCATGGTACGGAAAACAACCGGTGCTGCTGATCAGTGACCCGGAAACCGATCTGGTGGGAGGGAAAACACTGCGCGCTGCACTGTCCCGACAGGGTGTCAACCTGCACCATTATGCCCTCGAGACGAATCCATCGGCGACCGATACCCTGGTCGCCAAAATAGAGGCCGCCAGCCGGGACAAAAAACTGATCATCAGCGTCGGCTCCGGCACCATCAATGATCTGGGCAAGTTTGCTGCCGACCGCAACGGCATCGATTACTGGACCATGCCCACCGCACCGTCGATGAACGGCTACACCTCAAGTATCGCCGCGATCAAGCTCAAAGGGGTCAAGCGCACCCTCCCAGCTGCCCCGCCGAAACGGATTTACGTCGTCCCGCAAGAGATCCAGGATGCTCCTTTGAAACTGCGGCAGGCCGGATTCTGCGATGTGCTGGCCAAAGTGGTGTCCGATATCGACTGGCAGTGTGAATCGTTGCTCTGCAGCGGCAGCTACTGTGGCTTACCGGCCGCGCTGATGGCGACGGTTGAAAAAACCTATGCGGAACATGCCGAGGAAATCGGGCACGGGGACGAGACAGCGGTGATGGGTCTTTTCAACGGTTTGCTGCTGTCCGGGGTGGCCATGAGCCTGGCCGGGTCGAGTGCCCCTGCCTCGGGCGGTGAACATCTGGTCTCTCATTTCTGGGATATGCGAGAAACGCTCACCGGGCGCGAGGCGGAACTGCATGGTCTGCAGGTCGGCGTCGGGATTATCCTGTCAACCGCCTGTTACCAGAGGTTGGCGCAACTGGATGGCGGCGACCTTAAACCACTGGGGCTGCAGCAGTTCACTGCGACGGCTGAGCGAATTCCCAAGCTCTGGGGGGAGTATGCGGCGGAGGTGGAGAAGCAGTTCCTGGGGAAACGGGAGGTGCTGTTGGCGTTCGATCAGCGGCTGCCGGACACCTGGGAGAGGCTACAACCCCTTTTCCGGCAGGTCCGCCCACCGGAATATTTTGTCAATCTGTTCATGCGGACCGGAGCGCCATTTACTCTCGACGCCTTTCGTCTGAGCGCCGAGGAATTCCGCCTGGCGGCCCGGAATGCCCGGGCTATTCGAGAGCGGATCACGGTACTCGACCTGGCCGCCCATGCCGGTGTCCTGGACGACGCGACCGAGCATGCCCTGCAATTATTAAGCTGACCCACGCCCCCGTCGCAGCCTGCGTGTAATGGCGCAGGCCGTCAACCGGTCTCAATCCTTCCCGGATTGACACAATCGTTTGATTGCCAGCCAGTTTATCCACAGAACACAGGCCAGTCCCAGGATGCCGACAACTTCCATCGGCCCCTTGATCCCCTGGCTCAGGGTGTCGGCGATGAACAGGCCGAAAAAACTGAAGGCGAAGAACTTGTATGCCCACATCGGCCAGTCGGCCTGGTTGCGCCAGGCCCAGCTGAGGATATAGATATTCGCCAGTCCGTAGCCGCCGGCAACATAGGCAAACGCTTTCAACCACGAAGAGGTCTCGCCGCCGACCAGAACAGTCACCGCGTAGTAGACAAAGAGAAAAGAGGTGATGGCGCTGAAGATCGCCAGTCCGGTGCGGAGCATTGTATTCTGATTATTCATGGTCTGCCTCTGGGTTCGGGGAAGGGCTGTCTTTTGCAGGGGCAAGATTAGCAAATTTGTCGGGCAAAAGCCAAGCCCCGATGCCGACCCCGGCCTGGAAGGCCGGAGCGGACGTTGGCCGGCAGCTCACCGGTAGCCTTCCGCCTGCAGGGAGAAGAGATAGGCGTACTGCCCGCCGAGCGCCATCAGCTCCGCGTGGCTGCCGCTTTCGACGATCCGGCCCTTGTCGATGACGACGATCTGGTCGGCCATACGCACGGTGGAGAAGCGGTGCGAGATGAGGATCGTCATCTTGCCGCGGCTCAGCTCGCGGAAGTGTTCGAAGATGGTTGCTTCGGCAGCGGCGTCCATGGTGGCGGTCGGTTCGTCGAGCACCAACAGGTCGGCCTGGGTCCGCATAAAGGCTCGTGCCAGAGCGATCTTCTGCCATTGGCCGCCGGAGAGCTCGCGGCCGCCCTTGAACCATTTGCCGAGCTGGGTGTCATATTGCTGTGGCAGTTTGGCGATGAATTCGTCCGCCATCCCCTTCTCGGCTGCCTGCTGCCAGCGCTGGCGGTCCTCGAAGTGACCCATGTCGCCGGCGCCAATGTTCTCCCCGACCAGAAACTGGTAGCGGCCGAAATCCTGGAAAATCACGCCGATTCGTGCGCGCAGTGCGTCACCATCCCAATCTTGCAGGTCGAGCCCGTCGAGCAGGATGCGACCACTGTCCGGCGGGTAGAGGCGGGTCAGCAGCTTGATCAGGGTGGTTTTCCCCGAACCGTTTTCACCCACCAGAGCCAGGCTGTCGCCGGGCTTGAGGTGCAGGCTGATCCGCTCCAGTGCCGGTTCCTCGCTGCCGGGATAGCGGAAGCTGACCTGTTCGAAGCGGACCCCGTCACCCGGTTGCGGAGCCTGCTGGCGGAGGCCGGTCGATTCGGGCACCGGCTGTTCGAGATACTCATAGAGATTGGAGAGATAGAGGTTGTCCTCGTACATTCCCCCGATCGCCGAGAGGCTTGCCGAGACCGCCGATTGACCCTGTTTGAAAAGCAGCAGGTACATGGTCATCTGGCCGAGGCTGATAAACCCTTGAATCGCCGAGAGCGCAATCCAGGCGTAGGCGCCGTAAAAGGCGGCCGTGCCGAGCAGTCCGAGCGCGAAACCCCAGCTGTCCCGGCGCAGGGTCAGTTTGCGATCCTCGGCAAAAAGTTTGGCGAAGATCTTCCGGTAACGTTCGAGCAGTTTTGGCCCGAGGCGAAACAGCTTGACCTCTTTAGCGTAGTCTTCGCGCGCCAGCACGGTTTCTAGATACATCTGCATCCGCGTTTCGGGCGAACGCCAACGGAACAGGCGGAACTTGTCGCCGGAAAATTTGGCTTCGGCGAGAAATTCAGGGAAGCCACCAACGATCAGCACGAGCACCGTCCAGGGGGAGAACTGCACCAGGAGGAAACCGTAGCTGAGCAAAGAGATGCCATTTTGCACCAGGCCGAAGGTCCGGGTGACCAGGCTCAAGGGACGGGTCGATGCTTCACGCCGCGCACGGGTCAGTTTGTCGTAGAATTCTGAATCTTCGAAATGCGACAGCTTCAGGGTCAGTGCCTTTTCCAGGATCATCAGATTGATCCGCTGTCCCATCAGTGCGCGCAGCAGTGCCTGGCAGGTTGCGATCCCGCGCTGGCTGCCGGCGATCAGTGCCACGACCCCCGCCTCTGCGGCAACAAACAACAGGACCTGGTTGGTTTCGGCACTGCCACTCTGCTGTTGTTGCCCCATCGCTGCGACAACCCCGTCGACGATGAGTTGGCCGATCCAGGCAACGGCGGCTGGCAGTATGCCGGCGACCAGGGTGAGCAGGGCAAAGATCAACGCCAGCCGTTGGCTGGTTGACCAGACCAGTTCCAGTGCGCGACGACTGTAACGGAATACGTCTAAAAAA
>PKUD01000001.1 GCA_002869695.1 Desulfuromonas sp.
TGTCTTCGCGTAAACCTGTCACCGCCCTGTCCGTCTAATTAAACAGAGATTTTTTACACGCGAAAGGAGGCGGAGATGGCCATCAAGAAAATCTTATTGATTCTCTGGTTGATCAGCCTGACCCTCAGCGGACTGGCCTATGCGCACCATGCCGCCCTGGGGATCGTCGATGAAGAGATCTACGCGATGATCGATGAAATGGTCGCTGATACGCCACACGCGGAACTGATTTTTGAGGATCTTGGCGCAGGAATGACCGCGATCACGGTGGAAACGAGGACCCCGGTGGAGATGGAAAGACTGATCGAGGACGGCCTGTTGACCTATTCCGGCATGCTTGACGGCACGGTGCGGATCGAGATCGATTTTGCGCAGAACCGGTCGGTGGTCCTGACCATCTATCAGCAGGAATAACCTCCGGCCACGCGCTGATCACCACCGCAGCGAAGCGCCCTGAGCGAAAACTATCTGCCCCTCGGTCGAGGCCGGTTGAACAGGGCCAGTCCGCTGAAGATCAGGACCATCCCCAGCAGATGATAGCTCTGCAGCTGTTCGCCGAGAAAAAAAATAGCCATCAGCGAAGCGAACAGCGGGACCAGGTTGACAAAGAGTCCAGCCCGGTTGGCTCCGACCAGTTCAATCCCGCGATTCCAGCACAGGTAGGCGGCGATCGACGGCAGCAGCCCGACATAGAGCAGACTGGCGACCACCGACCAGCTCAACTGCAGCGGAGCAACGTGCCCGCGCTCCCACAGATAGAAAGGGAACAGGGCGACAACGCCGACACCGAATGTCGTGGTCAGGAAACTCAAGGGATGGATCGCCGGCCGGTTTCGTAACAGGACTGAATAGAGGGCGTAGAGGCAGACCGCCAGCAGCATCAGAAGGTCACCCTGGACAAAACTGAGCCGCGAAAGTCGTTGCCATTCGCCATGCATCACAATGTACGCGGCACCGAGTATGCAGAGGCACACCGCCAAAAGCTGCAGGCGGGAGATCCGTTCGCGATAGAGCAGGAAGCTGATCAGCACGATAACCGCCGGCATCACCGACTGGGTCAGGGTGATATTGATCGCGGTCGTGGTTCGCGCGGCGGTATAAAGCAGGGTGTTGAAGCAGGCGATGCCAAGCAGCCCGACCTGCAGGATATTTTTCCATCCGGCTCTGATCCCCGGCCAGTCACGAGCGACCCTGCGCCAGGTAAAGGGAAGCAGCAGGCCCAGGGCGATCACCCAGCGCCAGAAAGACATGGCCACCGGCGGAATCAGCTCGACCACACCCCTGGCCAGCACCGCGTTACCCGCCCAGAAAAGCGGCGGCAGGGTCAGTAGCAGGTAGGCCCAGCGATGCGTCAGATGTTTTCTCTCGGCCCCCACGTTAATCAGGAGACCGCTCGGCCTGCAGGTGCGCCGGGATGATCCGACCGTCCGGGCTGACATAGCGCACCTCGCAGTCGAGCTCGAAACCGATCTGCTGTCGGACCCGTTGACGAATCAGGCGGACCAGCGCCAGCACGTCGGTCGATGATGCGCCGCCGAGATTAACGATAAAGTTGGCATGCTGCCGTGAGATCTCCGCCCGACCGACAGAGGTTCCCTTGAGTCCGGCCTCTTCAATGATCCGGCCCGGTGGTCCGACTGTCGCGTGCATCTCCGTACTGCTCAGAAACACCGAACCACAGTTCGGCTGCTTGCGGGGGAACTTGTGGCGCCGTTCGCGCAGATCGCAGACCATTTCGCGCCGAATCTCACCGATCTCGCCCCGCTGACACTCCAGTTCCACCTTGACCACCACCGCACCGGTCCCCTGCAGCGCACTGTGACGATAGGAGAAGCGACACGCATCATGGTCGATGATCTGTTCCTCACCCTCGGCATTGACAATCCAGACGCTTCGGACGTTCTCGCCGATCCCCTTGCGCCGGCTGCCACCATTCATAACCACCAGCCCGCCCAGCGTTCCCGGGATGCCGATACAGTGCTCAAGCCCGGCCAACCCGGCGCGCATTGACAGCCGTGCCAGGTGCGGAACCCAGAGCCCGCCTCCGGCGACAATCCGGTCACCGTCACATTCGACCTGCGCCATCCGGGCGCCGATCTTCATCACGATCCCACGTACCCCGACATCATCAAACAACAGGTTGGTCCCCTGACCGATCACCACCAGCGGAACCTTTTCACTGCGGGCGAAACGGACCACAGCGGCTACCTGCTGTGAAGTTTCTGGCTCGACCAGCAGATCAGCCGGCCCTCCGATCAGCCAGCTGCTGTGACCAGAGAGCGGCTCATCGAACAAGGTCGCGCCTGGAACTTGATCAGCCAGTTGCCGCAATGTGTGGGGATATGCTTTGATCGTGGACATGAACGGCCTGTCGCGTCTGGAGTAAACTGGAGGTCATTCTGCTTGAAGAAAAGGTGGCCGTCAACCGGATTAA
>PKUD01000012.1 GCA_002869695.1 Desulfuromonas sp.
AAACAACAGGAGCGACTGTCTGAGAGAATTGTCCATGACACAGAAAGGCTTGAAAGCGAGAAACCGGAGGAATAAATCATTCTCCTGCGCCGCGGCATACGGTCTTATGCCGGGCGAAAAACGGAATGTTCGCCGGCAACTGCCCCTGACGGGCCGCTACCGGCAAAAAGAAGAGCTGAAGATCTCCGTAAGTTCTGGCGGAAGGCGCTAAACTCAGACACCGTGCTGCAATATGCCGCAATTTTTTGTATCGGCCGAAAAGAAAAGCCTCATAGCTTTTGCTAGAATTAATGCTGATCGAGCTCTTTCAAGTCGAGAGAGTCGGCCTGAAGACCTTCTGCCGGGACACTGTCAATGCGTACATTATTCTCCCTTGTGCTGCTGCTCAGCCTCCCCTTCTCTGTCAATGCAGCCGCTATTTCTCTGGCGGAAGCCCTGCAGGAAGGCCTGCTGAACAACCCGGGATATCTGGCGTCCAGTGCCGATACGGTCGCCGCCCGTGCCGTTTCTGCCCAGGCGGCAAGCCAGCGCTTGCCGAGGTTGGAGCTGAAGGAAAATCTGCTTTGGACCAATGAACCCGGTGGAAGCCTGTTCATATCGCTTAATCAGGAACGCTTGAAACTGAGCCAATCCGCTGACGACTATAATTATCCGCCCACGCGCTCTGATTTTGAAACCCGCCTGCAACTGACCCAACCAATCTACAACCCGGACATCCATTACGGATACAGGCAGGCGAAAAAACAAGCGGCCGTCTCAGAAGCCCGCCAGAAAGCGGATCGGGAAGCCCTGCTGCTGGAGATCTTTGCCGCCTATCTCGAAGTACAGCGCCAGCAAAGTATTTTATCGTGGGTGGACAGTTCGCTCAGGGAAGCCGATGAGATTTTGCGGCTTGCGGCTGAAAAAGAGCAGGCGGGCATCGGCCTTAAGGCCGAAACGCTGAGTGCACGGGTCCATCTGTCTGAAAGCCGGCGCCTGCAGATACATGCCACCAATGGATTCAAACTGGCGCGCCGGAACCTGGCCCTGATCCTCGGCAGTGAAGAAGAGGAGCTGGACATTGAGGCTCCGGTGACAAGCGACCTGCTTGGGCCACCCTCCCCCGGACAGAAACTGCAGCGCCCTGACCTGCAGGCTATCGATCTGCAGCGCCAGGCCTTCAGCCTGGCTCGTGAACAAAGCGAAGCAGCCTGGCTCCCCCGACTTCATGCCGCGGCCTCATGGTCGTCCCATGACCGCGACTATCCTTTTTCGGATTTTGCGGACAGTTGGGGGCTGCAGTTAGGACTATCGTGGGTGCTATATGACGGATCGAGCCGTCAACATGCATCGACCAAGGCACTCGCCGAAGAACGCAGTATGGTCGCACGCCAGAAAATGGCTGACCGGCAGGCACGCTTTGATGTCGAGCAAGCTCGCCTGGAGGGTCAAATGGTCTCCCGGCAGTTGGAGGTGGTCAGCTCTTCCCGGGCAGCCGCAGAGGAAAGTTTTCGGCTGCTGAAGAGTCGCTACAGCAGCGGTCTGGCCCCTCTTTCGGAACTGCTCGCGGCCCAGTCGAGACTCGAAAAGACCCGCGCCGATCTGGTGTCCACAGAACTGCAGTTGCTGCACAACCTGGCACAGCAGCACTACCTGCTGGGATCTCTGTCCGCGGTGATTTTGGACAAGGAAGGAACACGCGAATGAACATATTCAGTCTGCTTATCTGTGTCCTGCTGTTGCTCCAGGGGTGCGATGAAAAGATTGACCCGGGCAGGGTGAGCGAAGCGGATGAAAAGCAGGTGCCGGTCACCCTGCTGACCCTGCAGCCCTCCCTGATGGGAACCGAGGAAGAGTTTGTCGGCACCGTGGAAAGCCGGGACCGTGCAGTATTGACTGCGCGGAGCAGCGGACTGGTGGCCCGGCTCGAGGTGCGCGAGGGAGCCCGGGTGAGCAAAGATCAGCGGCTTCTGGAAATCAGTGATAATGCTGCAGCCGAACAGCTCCGCGCAGCCGAGGCCGCAATTCGAGTCGTCGAACGCCATGCGGCTACGGCTCGGGTAAACCTTACTTTGGCGGAACAGACCGAAGAACGGTATCGCCAACTGCTGACAGCTGAAGCCGTCACGCCCCAGGAATACGATCAGATCAAAGCCGAGCTGAACAGGTCCCGGCAGCAGCTGGCCGCGGCTGAGGCTGAGTTGGAACGGGGCCAGGCTGAGCGCGATATCGTCCACAGGACGAACTCTTACAATCATGTGACCGCCCCCTTCTCCGGACAGGTCGTTACCGTACAGGTCAAACAAGGCTCCACCGTTTCCCCCGGAACCCCGTTGTTGGTCATCGACCGGGCGGATGCCAGACAGGCCAGAATCAAGCTGCCGGAACGGCTGCTGGGAGAAATGACTGTCGGGACAACACTAAATCTCAATGTGCCCGCTCTGCAACTTGAACTCAGCGGAGACGTGTCACAAATTCAGGGAGGGAGTGATCCCGGCAACCGAAGCTTTGATGTGATCGTCGACATGCCGGGGGCAGACGATCTGCCGACAGGGCTTTTTGTTCGTGCCCGCCGTCCGTTGCCGGCTGAGGAATTGCTGCTGATTCCGGAGACGGCAATTGCCATGCGTGGGCAGTTGACCGGGGTTTTCAAGGAGCAGCAGGGAAAA
>PKUD01000210.1 GCA_002869695.1 Desulfuromonas sp.
CCGGAGCCGGCCCGCCGGTGAAGATCTCGAACTGCAGCACCGCCTGGTTGACAAACATCTCAACCCCGGAAACGGTTTTCAGACCGCGCGCTTCGGCATCCTTCAGCAGTCTGGTCTTCAGCGGGTTGTAGACGATATCGAAGACCACCTGCCCCGGGCGGAACAGTTCCGCAGGAACCAGCGACGCGTCCACCTTGGGGTGCATCCCGATCGGAGTACAGTTAATCACGACGTCAGCCTTTTTCATCGCGACGGCGAGCGACTCAGCGTTAGACAAATCGGCATTGATAGGCACTGCGGTATGAGCCCGCAGATCTGTTACCAGCCCGTCCATGGTCGATTTGTCGACGTCTAGCAGCGTCAATTCGGCCAAACCGCCCTGCTGGGCCAGGGTGAAGGCGATCGCCCGGGCCGCACCGCCGCAGCCGAGCATCAGGGTACTCTTGCCCGCCAAGTCAACACCTGCATCAGTCAGCGCTTTCATCGCTCCCGGCCCGTCAGTGCCCATGCCGAGCAGCTTGCCGTCCTGTTTGACGACGGTATTGATCGAACCGATGATCCGGTCGACGTCGACCACCTCGTCGACATACTTCATCACCTCGACCTTGTGCGGGATGGTCACGCTCAGGCCGCGGAAATTGTGCATGGCGCGCATTCCCCGGAGCATCCCCTCGACATCTTCGACTTCGCAGGGGATGTAAGCATAATCGAGTCCGAGTTCGGCGTAACCGGCGTTATGGATCGCCGGTGACATGCTGTGCGAGACCGGGTTGCCGATCACCGCGCAGAGCTGGGTGTTGAAATTGAGAGAAAGTCGATCCTTCATATCACCTCCAGAGGATAAAATTTGAAGAAGTTATCTTAACCCAGTGGACCACAGGGCGAAAGAGGGAATAAAAAAGGCCACCCTGATATTTCTAGGTGGCCTTCAAGGAAGCAAATTCGCCCTTATTGGGGAACGTAATCAGGGCCGTTAAAGCCAAATTGATAATCTATGCCACCCATTGCCACGTCGACCCTGATAAATGTTGGGGAAAGATGACCGACGACAGAAGCCCCTTCACTTCCAGGCAGGTACCATGGGATCGTTTCAGCGGAAAAATCGATAGCCGTTGTCCAAAGTCCATTCGACTGATGCGGATACGGGTTAGGTCCGTTTGGTCCACCGTAATCATTAGGGTCTCTCAGAAATACATTATATGCTTCACTTGATGGATTCGGGCCATCTTCATCCTGAACTGTCACAACCGAACCACTGACCAGGGTATCAAGGGCTAAAGCGTTACTTCCGGAGAGTTTAAGGTATCCACCTGCTCTTGGACTGTAGACAAACCAGGATGTGTTGATAGCGGTAATTCTCCCATCGGGTTCAGAGATCACCTGTATTGCTGGAACCGGAATCGTCAAGTTCCCTGCAGCGTCGTACGGCGAACCGACCGCCAGATCGAATTCTGCAATTGTGGTCTCACCCGACTTCAATTTCCAATGACCTTCAGGCATGCCTGTCTTAGGGACTTGGAGCTGATCCGCTGCGGTCTTTATCCCCATAAAGACATGTCGTTGTGAACCGCCATCAGGGAAGGTGACACCCATATCACCGTCATAACAACCATCAGTCCAGGGACTGCCATCCAGTCCCATGTTGGAATCCCCTATCGCATCATTTACAATTCCGTTTTCAGAGTCATAGACCTTGCCAGCGGCATCGGCAATAATGCCCGGAGGATAAAGGCCAAAATCTCCAAGGCCTAAGCAGATATCCATTATCTTTTCAGGGGATTCAAGATCCCCAGTCTCAAGAAAAAAGGACAAACCTCCACCAGTGATCTGCGGTGTCGTGGGTTCACCAGTAAAATCGGAAATATTTCCAGCCTGAAAACCGAAAATCGGGGCGATCGCATAGTTCCGACCGGTCGCCGGGTCATAATTCAGGTACGCATTGATCATATGTTTGTAGCCATTATCCGCCTGCGCAACAGCGGTCAGTTCCTCCAGGGTCAGGTTGAATGAGGCAGAGTTGTTAACCCCTTCAGCTTCTTCTCCATTGTTGACTAAGGTTCCCAGGTCCAGGTTGGACGTTAAGGACTTACCGGAATAGGCAATCAAGGTGTCTTCTTCTGTAACCTTTGCGGCCACATAAGAGACAACCTTTTCCTCTAAGGAGGCTGCTTCACTATTAATCAGAAGCAGCACCCACTCGTAAGAGCGGTCCAGGGTCAGGGAGAAACTGCCGTCACTCGCGATATCAGCAATGACCGTATTACTCATCATGTCTCCACCGAAGTGGCCTTCCCAACTGGGAACGGCAACAACCTGGTTCACAACGCCCGTTCCAAGCGCGTAGACCGGCTCACCCGCAAAAAAAGCGTACACCTTATCAAGCCAGTTCGGAATTGGAATAACCGTATAGCCACTGCCCACAGAGGCACTGACAGTCACACTGCTCCCACCTCCTCCACCGCCGCCCCCGCAACCGAATAACAGGAAACTCAACAGGGCAACAAGCAAAATGGCTTTGATCGATTCCAATCTCATCCCAGGCTCCTTTGTCTTGAGAGAATATTCATACCGGCTCAATACCGCGGATAAATACCTGTAAATTATTATCTTTTCCTTTTATAGCCCGTGCCCCAGAGTGTTGTCAATTAAATCGCTCGGCATTTAACGAGTCTTCCCCTACCTGGATAAGGATCCGAAGAAAATTTCCACTCACTGTTTTATCAATCGGGTTTCAGCGGTATAATAAAAATTAAGATACGTTGTATATAATCAGCGACAAGGAGTGGAATGATGACTGAATTCAGCTGCGACAACCACGAGGAACACTGCGATCTGCATGCCTGCCAGTTGACCGCCAGCATGAGGAATCCCGAGATCGACAAGATGTTTGAAAACCCGCGCTACGCCTGCACCAACTGCGGAGTCAAGGTTCATGACGCGGCCAATGTGTGTCGGCCGAAGGAGCTTTAAGCAACAGCTCAATCTCCTCAAAGAGGCGGATTGCCCGGTTGGCAGTCCGCCTCTTTTCCGTTGACCTGCTTAACAAAATTCCCTACGCTCCGCGCAAGGAGTGGAACATGTCTTGGGAAATTGCCTTCACCTTTTTTGTTGCCGTGTTCATCTTCGGCATCACCCCCGGTCCGGGGGTCTTCGCCATCCTCGGCCGTGCGCTGATCTCCGGAACGTCTGCCTGCTTCCCCCTGGCGCTGGGGATGGTGATCAGTGATATTATCTACATGGTGCTGGCCTGTTACGGCCTCTCCGCGCTGGCTGAGCACTGGGGAGAAGCCTTCCTGGTGGTGCGGATTGTCGGGGCCGCCTACCTGATCTACCTCGGGGTAAAAATGTGGCGAGCAAGGTCTGAACATAGCCTCTCAGCAGATACCCCAGCCAGAGCCAAGACTCGCTGGAGTTTCCTGCAGGGGTTCATCATCTCGGCGTCCAACCCTAAGGTGATCCTGTTTTACATTGCCTTCCTGCCGACCTTCATGGACCTGACGGTGCTCAGCCATATGGATATTGCCTTGGCGGCGATGCTGACCCTTGTTGCCCTGATGGCTGGCCTGATGCTGATCGCTGCCGGTGCCACATCGGCGCGCTACTATTTCCGTTCGCCGCGCGGGGCCAAAACCCTGAACCGTTCAGCGGGGGCGGTGATGATCGGTGCCGGAGCCTATCTCGTTTCAAGCTGAACCCCGTCCCACCCGGTTGTCATTTCAGTGACAGTTCTCAGTACGACGCGCATGCTATACTTTCTCTGACCCCTTCGGCGAAAGAGCAATCGCATGACCGATTTCAATGACATTTATCAGCGAGCCGTGGCGCGCAAGGGTGGAGAAGACTCCCTGCGCACGCTGCTGCCCAAGGACATCAAGTCTGCGCAAGAGCTTGCTGAGACTCCCGACCATCGCTACCTGGCGGAAATGACCAAGGCGATCTTCAAGGCCGGTTTCGTCTGGAAAGTCATCGATAACAAGTGGTCCGGTTTTGAAGAGGCCTTCTGGGGATTCGATATCGGTCGCTGCAGTTTCATGTCGCCGGAGGACGAAGACGCCCTGTGTAATGATACGCGTATCATTCGCAATCGGCAGAAGATTCTCACCGTCCCGCAGAATGCCGTCATGATCAACGAGGTCGCCAGGCAGCAGGGCAGCTTCGCCCGCTTCATCGCTGACTGGCCAGGGACTGACTTCATCGGTCTGCTCGATTATCTGGCCAGCCAGGGTGCACGGCTCGGCGGCATGACCTGCCAGTATTTTTTGCGCTTTATCGGCAAGGACGGTTTCGTCCTGTCGCGTGACGGCGTTTATGCCCTGATTGAGGCAGGGATCATCGAGAAATCCCCGAACAGCAAGGCCGCCAGGGTCAAAATCCAGCAGGCCTATAACCGCTGGCAGGAGGAATCCGGGTTCAGCCTGACGGAGATCAGTCGAATCCTGGCAATGTCAATTGACGCTCCGCGGGATTAAAAGATGTGAGGATTAACCGGCAGCCTCGCTCCTGAAAAAAAGAGCGGGAGATAATCCCGCTCTTTTTTGACCAACGTATCGGCATTCCAACTCACTCGGTCACTTGACCCACTCCTGATACAGGTCGGCGTTGAACCCGATGAGGTAATCATCTCCGACCCGATATGTCGGTGCCCGCAGGTTGCCGCTGGGGCCCATCGCCTGCTGCATGACAGCTTCTTTTTCATCTGCCACTGCTGCGAATTTCTGAAACTTCTTGCCCTTGGCGACCGTCACTGATTTCGCATCCTTCAGCAGTGCCCAGGCCCCGTCTGCATTAATCCGGTTTTTTCGTGCATCAACGACTTCAGCTGTCGTCACCTGCTCTCTCTCAAGAAACTCTTGAGCATTCTTACAGGACGTTCAGCCCTTGCGCAGGTAAGCCCAATCGATCTTCATACTTGCCTCCTTCCCTGGGAATATATTCTCGACCCGAAAGATAACATTTTTCGTCAGCACAACTCAATCAGGTCCTGCTTAATTCAGCTGCGGGGATGCCTGAGGTGACAGGTACCGGATTCACAGTCATCGGACGCCTTCGGTAACAGGTGGCGGTAGCGGGCAAACAGTGCATAACCGAAGCGGGACGCCAGGTGCACCCCGGGCAGGGAAATCACCCCGCCGAGCAGACGATAAAGAGAGCCGGAAGGAAACGCGCGCCACAGAACCAGAAAGGCATCGACCCCGGTCGCGAACCGGCCGTCGGCATCCCGGACGTGCAGCTCAGCCATGAACTGCTTCTGGCTGCGACCGTAGTCCTCGGCACAAAAATCGGCGCTGCTGATATCTATAAAAACCAGGCGCTGCTGCGGATTACGGCGGCGATAGACACTCATTTCCCTGGAACAGACAAGACAGGATCCATCATAGAAGATTTCCAGCGGGTATGCTGTTTCTTTTGTCATCACACCTCTCCTCTTCTATCTATTCTGCCGAATACGCCTGCCTGGACGCAAGTGTGAGCCGGCTTTTTCAGTAAAAAATTGGCCCCCTTTCTGTCTTTAAGGGATTTTCTGGTAAACCTATTCTTAACAGGTTTCGTCTAAAGGAGAGGTTCGCCATCCCTATCATCAATTTTAGAGGAGTTTACCGTGCATCAGTGGATATCAGTATGTTTGTTAATTGTGTGCCTCTGCCTGCCTGCTCTAGGGTGGGCATCAGGTGATGAAAAACCGATCGAACCTGAGTATATCAACCTCTCCATCGGAACCGGCATCAAATACGAATCCGGCGATTACGGCACGGATTCCACCTCGGAACTCTTGAGGGTGCCGCTGATTCTCGAATGGTCCCCCTCCGAGCGCTTTGGCTTTGCCCTGGAGATTCCCTTCCTCCGATTGGATTCCAGCGGAGAGACAGTGCTGATCGGCGGCACCCCGACGCCGACCGGAAACGGCAAAGGGATGATGCACGCCAACGACTCGGGGGACACGGTGACCACGACCACGATCGAAACGTCACATTCCGAAAGCGGACTGGGAGATGTCACCCTGGACACTTACCTGACCCTGCTCAAAAGCAGTCAACAGAACCCGCAACTGAGCGCTCTGCTTTATGCCAAGTTTCCCACCGGCGACGAAAAGAAAGGGCTTGGCTCCGGTGAATTTGACTGGGGTGTCGGGATGGGGTTGAGGAAGCGGCTCACCGACTTCTCATTTTACGCCGAGGCAATGCATGTTGTCCCGGGGACTTCGACGAACTATGATCCAGACAGTTACTGGGACTGGCTGCTCTCACTCAGTTACCGGGTCCGCTCGAACCTGCGCCCCGGCATTTCTCTGTCCGGAGGGACCGCTCCCTTCGATGGGGCCGACAGCCCGCTGGAAGTTAAAATCAAACTCAGCGGACTGACCGGTGACCACGCCAGATACAATCTCTACCTCTCCCGGGGATTGAGCGACGCCAGTCCAGACTGGGGAGTCGGAATTTTCGGCTATCTCGATCTCTGAGCAGAAGGACTCTGACAGTTCTTTCCGGCGCCCTTACTGAGCAGTTTGATTGAGGCATGCAGGTATTCGGCAGAAATTCTCAGATTTTTCAACTCCGACTGGGCGAGCAAGCATTGCGCGGCCTTGAGCAGGTCCAGGGCCTGTTTCATATCGGATTCCGGCATAAAATCTCCACTCTTTCAACAAGAACCCCGACGCCACCCCGGCACAAAGAGATTAAACGTTGTGCCGAGGGGAACCTCGCGGTGTGATCCAGGACACAAGAGGCAGTAAATCAGTTCGCGGTTCCTTCATCAGGAGTATCAGTGACATGGCTCTCGGGGTCGCGGATCCGGTCACGAATCTGGGTCTGGTCATCAAGGTGAATCCGCTGACGATCTTGCGTCTTATCCGATTCCACGGCAACTGAAGTCCCGGGTTCGACCATATCCCGTTTTTGCTCACGCACCTGCTCACGAATCTGGTTCTGGTTTTCATGACGAAGCTGCTTGCGCTCCTGAGGGGTTTCCGGAACCACAGCACCCGGAGTCCCGGGCTCCACCATCTCCTGATTCTGTTCCAGAACCTGGTTGCGATGCTGATTTTCATACTGATAGCGGTCGGCATTACGCTCCTGCCGATATTCCTGCCGATCGATCCGGTCAGTACTGAAGCCGCTGTCGGCGCCACGATTCCCCCTGGCGAAGCTCAGAGCCGGAAATACCAGGCAGCAGGCAATGACAAGAGTGATGACTAAAAATAGTGTGCGTTTCATGATGTCCTCCTGTGAAGTAAAGGGTTGAACTTTCCGCGTCTCCTGTTCTTTTAGACGCACACGCGGGGGAACGGTTTACAATCAGAGGACTTAAAATTTCATTGCTAGCAAAGAATCAACTGTCTTCCTCCAGAGATGGCCGCAAAAAGGCCGGGACATGCCCGGCCAGATGCTAAAGGAAAACTGTGTGAGGCAGGATCAGTTTCGTCCATGCCCCCCGCCCCCGCTGCCGTTGGTCCGATTGAAATAGCGCTCACGCATTTCGCTGCGCCTTTCAGCCCGCTCGTCCGCAGACAGCCCTCGCAGTTTCTCCATTTCTTCCCGCAGTCGCTGCTGCTCCTCGACAGAGAGTTGATTCATCTGTTGCTTGAGCATACGCAACTTCTGCTGTTGCTCAGGGGAGAGCTGCTGCCAGGTACGGAAACGCTCTTTCAATTGCTGCTGCTCTTCAGCTGAGAGTTGGCGGAACATCTCAAGCCTTTGCCGCAGCAATTGCTGTCTTTCAGGGGCCAATTGCTTGAATTGCTGGTAACGCTCGCGCATCAGTTGCTGCTGTGCCGGGGAGAGCTGCTGCCAGCGCTCCACTGCCGCTGAACTTGTAGCCTCAGCAGAGATTGATTGTTCCGCTGTTGAGTCAGTGGCACTGGCGGTCAAGGGCCAGGATATCAGCAAAAAGATTAAAAACAGCAGGATACGACTTTTCATGAGTTTTCCTCCAGGACTTCAACGTTCTCCAGGTTATTCAGCAGCTCCATCAGCTCAAGCAATTCCAGCAGTTCAGCAACCTTGCGATCCTCTTCGCTGATCTGACCCGGTGGCGACTCCGGCTGTTCTTCCGCACCACTGATCGACAGTGTTGCAAACATAACCATGAGCAGTAAAACGACAATTCGACTCATCCCCACTGCTCCATTTCCTGCAACAGTTCGAGATCCTTGAGCAGATCAAGGTCCTGCAGCAGTTCCAACTGTTCCAGCATCTCAAAATCAGCCATCGCAGGTTGGCCAGGCGCATTCGGCACCGTCAGATCGACAGGGCGTAACAACAGGATTGCCGCCACCATGGCCGCTGCAGCCAGCCCCCCGGCCCAGATCCCGGCTCGCGACTTCGATCTCTGCTGCGCTTGACTGGAAACCCTTTCGGCAAAACTGCGCCGCTGTGCCTGGCTGAGCTGCAGATGCGGTGTCGGAACGGCCGCCAGAACTTTCCGGATCTCTTTTAAGTCGTTCTGGCAGGCCGAGCAGTGCTGCAGGTGTAATTCCAGGTTTTGCGCTTCTGCCCCGGCCAGTTCGTCGTAATGATAGAGAGTCAACAGCTCTTTGTTGCATGGCTTATTCGGTTTCATAGTTCGCCTCCGCTGTTTCGCCGAATTCTTTGCGAAACTGGGTAACTGCCCTGTGCAGGTGGGCCTTGACTGTCCCTTCCTTGAGCTCCAGTGTGGCCGCTATCTCCCGGATCGGCATACCCTCCATGTGGCGCAGCACAAAGACAGTTTTCTGGCGCGCTGGCAATTTTTCCAGCACCTGTTGCATGCGCCGTCCGGCCTCCCTGGCCAAAAGTTGCTCCTGCGGTGAGGCCCGGTCATCAGCGACCAGATCTAGCGGATCCGGTTGTTCAGAGTTTTCGCTGCGGGAGAAAAAAAACTTTCTTCGCAACTTCTCCCTGCGTAAATGGTCAATCGCAAGGCGACTCACGGTACGGTAAAGCCAGGTACCGATCCGGCTCTCACCGCGGAACCCGGGAAGTGATCGATAAAGACGGAGAAACGCTTCCTGGGCGATCTCCTCGGCGATCTCCCGCTGTCCGACAAGGCGCCAGGCCAGAGCAATGATTTTTTCGCTGTGCATTGCCACCAGTTGCGCAAACGCCTGCTCATGACCGCTGCGAGCCTGATCAAGCAGGATATCCTCAGTCACCGACTGGACCGGCAGAGAACAGCTATCGTCCATTGTCATCACGAGGGAACCCTTCAACTTGAACTCCGGCATGTCGAGAAAATTAAACGGATATCCTTTTCGACTTGCCTACTTAGACGGATAAACCTAAAGAAAGTTTACCTGATCCTGACATTTATACCTCTGGGGGAGTTAAAAAGACCCCGTCAGGCATATTTCCGATTTTTTCTCCATCCTCACAAACAGACAAAGGCCGCCCCCTGATGACAGGAGACGGCCTTTTCAAGATCAATTTATAAGAGCTGGCGGGCCCTTTCGAACCCGCCATGGTCCGGGAGAAGAACTCAGCTCTGTTTGACCGGTTTGCTGACAGCTGCATTCATAGCCTGAGCTGCTACATTGGAGGGCATGCCGGTACCGCCGCCGATGTGAATGGTCTGGAAGTCGGGATACGCTTCCATGCCGATCTCGGACAGGTCGAGGCCACGGTACTCGTCTTCTTCGCTAGCACGGATACCGATGGTGTACTTGAGAGCCAGCCAGACGATGGAAGAAGCGATCATCACATAGATACCGGTGGCGGCAACGCCGACGAACTGAACCCAGAAGCTGGTCTCTGGATCGGTGAAAGGAACCGCCATAGTGCCCCAGATACCGCAGACCAGGTGAACCGAGAGAGCACCAACCACGTCGTCAATCTTCAGCTTGTCGAACAGGGGAACGGCCAGAACAACCAGGATGCCACCAACGCCACCGATCAGGATGGCAGCACCAAGAGAAGGACTTGCAGGACCAGCAGTGATTGAGACCAGGCCGGCCAGAGCGCCGTTGAGGCCCATGGTCACGTCAACTTTTTTGTAGAGAACCTGAACCATGATCATTGCCGCGATCATACCGCCGCAGGCAGCCAGATTGGTGTTGGCAATAACATTACCCATTTCGATGGCAGAAGCAGCATCGCCCAGAGCGAGAACCGAACCACCGTTAAAACCGTACCAACCCATCCAGAGGATGAAGGTACCGAGGGTGGCCAGAGGGATGTTGGAACCAGGCATCGGCTTGACGCTGCCGTCCTTGCCGTACTTGCCTTTACGTGCGCCGAGGATGATGGCACCGGTAAAAGCAGCCCAGCCGCCGACCGAGTGAACGATAGTGGAACCGGCATAGTCAGCAAAACCCATCTCTGACAACCAGCCGCCACCCCAGCCCCAGGAGCCCTGGATCGGGTAGATAACACCGCAGAGGATGGCGCAGAAGAGCAGGAAGGACCAGAGCTTGATCCGCTCGGCAACACAACCGGAAACAATCGAACAGGCCGCGCCGCAGAAGACCATCTGGAAGAACCAGTCGGATGAAGCGGAGTAACCAGCGGAGTAATCACCGGCCAGAGCAGCCGCATCATCAGCACCCCAGAGGCCGAGAGAACCGATGTAACCACCGTCAACACCGGCGTACATCAGGTTGTAGCCCATCAGGTAAAAGAGGATACCAGCGATTCCGAACAGCGAGATGTTCTTCAGACAGATGGTGGCAACGTTCTTGGAACGAACCAGACCCGCTTCCAGCATACCGAAACCGGCGGCCATCCACATGACCAGGATACCCATGATCAGGAACGAGAAGGTGTTAAGGATGTAGGACATTTCCGAAACCGGAGCGTCCTCGGCCAGGGCCAGAGTCGGCAAGGCGAGCAGCAGGCCCGCGACCATCAGGGAAATCGACTTTTTCATTGTTCTTCTCCTTATTTGGAATTTTCTTAAAATAATAGGTTTAGAGAGAATCGACGCCGCTCTCGCCGGTGCGGATTCTGATCGCCTGCTCGACGGGATTGACGAAAATCTTGCCGTCACCGATCCGGCCGGTACAGGCTTCCTTCTGCACTGCCTCGACAACTGCGGGGACCATATCTTCGGGTATGACCAGTTCGATCTTCACCTTGGGGATGAAATCGACCTGGTACTCGGCACCGCGATAAAGTTCCGCGTGCCCCTTCTGACGCCCGAAGCCGCGCACCTCGCTGACGGTCATTCCATTGATGCCCAGATCCGCCAGCACCGACTTGACGTCATCAAGCTTGAACGGCTTGATAATGCATTCTACCTTTCTCATGTTGTTCTCCTTTCCAGAGTGATCAGAAACTACAAAAATAAAAAGGCGCTCCACTTCCATTAACTGGAAGTCAGAGCGCCGTTGCCCTATCAACCAACCCGATTGCGAAACCACTTCGTGTCGCAGGTTGTTTATGTTGTTTGGTGTTCTTTGTTATGCCTCGCCTGCATCGTTGCCGGCGACACGAAAGTATTCTTAGCAGACTCTGTGCCAAAAGCTTAACTGGCTGATTTCACGTGCTCTTTTATTTTATCTGCTTATCTTTTGCACAATTTTTAAGCTATTCTGCTTTCTTCAGGGCAGTGCCGAGCCGCGAAAGTTGGCTGCACGTTGAAAGCGCAAAGTTTCTATTTTCAGCTTGCAGCCGGGAGCAGTATCTCGAAGCAGCACCCGGCGTCCACTTTCTTCTTCAGACGCAGGTCGCCGCCATGATCGGTGACGATTTTGCGGCAGATATAGAGTCCCAGGCCGGTCCCTTCGCCATCCTTGCGCGAGGTAAAGAACGGCTCAAAGATCTTATCTCTTAATCCCTCAGGGATTCCCGGCCCATTGTCGCTGATGCTCAACTTGACCCCGGCATCGGCGTAGGTCCGGCTACTCAAAGACAGCTCGCCCCCATTATCCATCGCCTGCACCGCATTCAGGATCAGGTTGATGAAAACCTGCTTGAAGGCGTTGCCATCCACAGCGACCTCAGGCAGTTCTGAGTAGTTACGCACCAGATTGATCTGCTTGCGGTTGATCTCATAGCCGAGCAGCACCAGCACATCATCCATGACCTTGTTGAGGTCGGTCCCTTTCCGCTTGCCAGCCGAGTTGCCGGAAAATGAGAGAAGGCCGCTGGTCAGGGTCTTCAGTCGCGAGACCTCACTGTCAATCCGCTCAAGCAGTTCGCGCTGTTCGGCATCAAAACTCCCGTCGCGCAGCAAAAGCTGCCCGGCGTAACCGATGACCGCCAGCGGGTTGTTGATCTCGTGGGCGATCCCGGCGCTCATGCGACCGACCTCGGCCAGCTTTTCCGACTGGATGGTCTGTGCCAGCAGTTTTTCAAACTCGGTGATATCCTCGACGATAACAACCACGCCGATCGTTTCGCCGTTCTCTTTCAGTGGGGCCAGCCGACGCTTCTGCAGGCGGTTACCTCCCGCCCGGCCGCGATGCAGTATGCGCAGTTTTTCTGCTTCACCGGTGGCAAGCACCCGCCGCAAGCGTTCGGCAATCCCTTCTTCTTCCAGCACCGGGAACAGCTCCAGAACCGACTTGCCCAGCGCCTGCTGGGCGCTGATGCCACTCATCCGCCCCATCCGTTTGTTCCAGGAGGTGATACGCAGTTGGCGGTCCACCGTATAGATGCCAAGGCTGACACTCTGCAGAATCCGATCGTTAACCTGATGCAGTTCTTCATTGGCCCGAGACATGGCGCGCACGTCACGGTAGAGCCGGGCGTTTTCGATGGCAATCGCGGCCTGCCCGGCCATGGTCAACAGGGCATCGCAATCGGTCTGGTTGAATGCGCCGGGACGCGGACTCTCAACGTTGAAAACGCCGATCACCCGGTCGCGGGAAATCAGCGGCACCGCCAGCTCCGAACGGGCATCGTCGATCCCCACCACGTAATCATCCAACTGAGTCAGGTCCTCGATCAGCATCGGCTCGCCGCTGCTGGCCACCCGTCCCATAACCCCTCGTCCGACCATCAAAAGCGGTTCGGTCGATTCGGCGCTGAACCCGAACGAGGCCACCGTGCGCAGCGATTGTCCATCCTCGGTCACCAGACGGATAATGGCATTCTCGAAACGGAAGACTTCCCGGGAAATCTCCAGAATCCGGTCGAGCAGATGATCCAGGTCGGTGATCGAGGCCAACTCCTTACCGATATCAATCAGCGCCTGGAATAATTTCTGTTGCTGGGTTTCCGGGCTCATCAATCCGCCATCAACAAAATAGCCTCAGCCACTTCCTTCAATGACTTGCGCTTGTCCATTGCAAGCTTCTGCATCTTGCGGTAGGCCTCCGGCTCTGACAGCCCCTGGGCGATGAACACCCCCTTGGCCTTTTCAATCAGCTTGCGGGTCTCCAGCGTCTGCTTAAGCTCGTCCACTTCCTTGCGCAGCTCGTTCATGCTGATGAAGTGGTGAATCGACAGATCGACCGCGGGAGGCAGATCTTCGTTGCGGAAAGGTTTGAGCAGATAACTCATAACTCCCGCATCACGCGCCCGACCGACCGTCTCGGTATCGTGAGTTGCAGTCAACAGCACAATCGGCACCGGGCTATCCTTGCCTATTTTTTCAGCAGCCGTGACTCCATCCATAACAGGCATCTGCACGTCCATTACAACCAGCAGTGGTTTTTCAAGGGCCACCAGATTCACAGCCTGGGCACCGTCGGACGCTTCAATAATCCGCTCAAATCCGTAGGTATCAAGGGTTTCCATCACCTGACGACGCATCAAGGGCTCGTCGTCAACCACCAAAGCTGTTTTCATATTCTCTTCTCCTAAGGAGTTATTAAAAAGTTCAGTTAAACAAGGAAATGCATAGAGGATGCCAGTAATCTCCTCTGAGGTGTATGCGAGCAGGGCAATGAAGCTCCGCAATATTGCCCGGAGTACGGGTTCGGTTGTCCAAACGACAAGAACCCACAGGATGTCGGCCTGTGGGTTCTTGATTGTGTATCAGGGTCATGTGGCAGTTGACGCTGCCGTGGGGGAACATGTCCCGGGATTATCCTTCTCGCTCAATGTCTTGCGCCAGGAAGATGCCATCCCCGGTTGCGACCGAACCACCGTTTAGCACCTTGGCAAAAATCCCCTCCTTCGGCATGACGCAGTCCCCGGCCTGATGATAAATGGCGCAGCGGGTATGACATTCCTTGCCGATCTGGGTCACCTCGAGCAGACAGTCATTGATTCTGAACTGGCTCCCCACAGGCAGATCAACCAGGGAAATCCCCTCAGTGGTTAAATTCTCGGCAAAATCACCGCTGTCGACATCCAGCCCAAGGGCACGCATTTTGTCGATACTCTCCCTGGCCAGCAAACTGACTTGGCGATGCCAGTCACCGGCATGGGCATCACCGATGATCCCGTGGTTTTCCCGCAGGTCGACCTGTTCGACCGGGGTCTTACGCTCTCCCTTGTTACGGCTGATACAGGTTGCGACAATCTTTGCTGTCATCCTATCCTCCTATTTTTGCCATACTGAATGCTGTTGAGGGATCCAGATCCTTGTCCAGCTGATGCCGCGGGGGCTTGGATTGAATGACCCGCTGCAGGGTCTTTTGCATGCACTCAATACCGGGGGCAGCCAGATCGGGTCTCAAGTCAACGGCACCCTGATCGAGCAGGCAGCTTTTAGCAAAGCCGGTCGAGGTAATGCGGATGCGATTACAGCTGCCACAAAAGTGATCACTCATCGGGCTGATGATGCCGATCGTGCCCGGAGCCCCGGCTATCCGGTAGGGTTTTGCCGGGCCGCTGAGCCGACCGCTGGAAAGTGGCTGCAGGTCGAACCGGTTTTGCAGTTGGGTCAAGATGTCCCGACTGGTGACAATTTTCTCTTTCCAGTCTGGTTCGCGAATGGTCGGCATGTACTCGATAAACCTGATGGACCAGTCTTTCTCTTGACTGAGTGACGCGAAAGGGATGATTTCATGATCATTGACGCCGCGCATGACAACCATGTTGAGCTTGATCTTCAGGCCAACGGCTTCAGCTTCCGCCAACCCCCGGAAGACCTTTGCCAGGTCACCCCCCCGGGTAATTGCTTTATAGTTCTCTTCCTGGAGGGAATCGATGCTGACGTTCAAACGCTGAGCCCCCGCACTCTTCAGGGCATGAGCCTGACCGCAAAGCAGCAGACCGTTGGTCGTGAGGGTCACTTCATCAATGCCAGCTGTCTGAGCTACCTGCTGGATAAACCCAATCACGCCCTTGCGGACCAATGGTTCCCCGCCGGTGATGCGCACCTTGCGAACCCCAAGCGTGGTTGCCGCCTCGACAATGCGCAGAAAGTCCTCGAAGCGCAGAATGTCTTTGCAGCTGACCTGGTCGATGCCGTCGCTCGGCATACAATACTGGCAGCGCAGGTTGCACCGATCGGTTACCGAAAGACGCAAATAATTTATCGTCCGCCCCTGAGAGTCATTCATTGAGATGCCGCTTCCTTCTTGCTTGAGCCTGACTAGTTGCTGCGCCCGTCAAGTTCTTCGAATACGTGGCAGACGGATGCAAGCCGATGCGTGTCAAAGTTCGCAGGAGATCAGTAGAAAATCGACGATCGCTGCGGGGTTGTTCAGATCAAATTGCGGGACATCGATTTGCAGCTCGATATCAGTTGCCACAGCCAACAGATCGGGATCATGATGCTCTCCCCGGCAGAGGAGTGAGGAGTTACGCTCCTGTCGGTACACTTCAATTTTCGGCAGCCCGACCCGTTTGAACCCTTCGACCAGGATCAGATCAACATCCTTGAAATAGCGCTCGATCAGCTCCCCGATGTCCGGTGGCTGCCGGTGCTGTCTGACAAAAGCAAGTTTGCTGTCCGAACTGATCAGCATGCTGTCAGCACCGGAGGCAGTAAACCGGTAGCTGTCCTTACCGGGATGGTCGATTTCAAATCTGTGAGCGTCATGCTTGATCGCGCCCACCCTGTAACCGCGCGTTTTCAGCTCACTGATCAGGGCCGTCACCAAGGTCGTTTTCCCGGTCCCGGAGCGGGCAACAAATGAGATTGCGGGTGGAGCGGATACTTCCCCCATGTCAGCTCCCCAGTGCCGTCGATGCTCCGAGCAGGTGCAGTTCGACCTCTTCTCCGGCAGCGAAATAATCCTTCTCCGCGGCAAGCAGGGCGACCCCCTGGGCGTTAACCAAGGTCCTCAGGATACCGGTGTTCTGATCCCCGGAGCTGCAGATTGTCATTTCTCCCTGCGCATCAAACTCTACCGCCACACGCATCAGCTGCAACCTTCCGGACTTTTTACTGATCGGTTCCTGCAGCTTCGCCTTGAACAGCGGTTTGAGAACGGTCCGATGTCCCATCATCTTTAATAAAGCGGGCCGCACGAACTCCTCGAATGTCATCATCGCAGACACCGGGTTCCCCGGCAGGGAAAAAACCGGCACCTTACCCTTCAGACCGAAAGCGGTCGGCTTACCCGGCTTGATGTTGACTTTCCAGAAATGCTGCTCGACCCCTAAGTCATCAAGCACTTCGCGCACGTAATCACGATCCCCTGCGGAGACTCCTGCCGACGTGATCAGAACGTCGGCCTCCAGCCCCTGGCTCATCTTTTCATACAGATTTTCTTTGCTGTCACGGGCAATACCGAGCATCACCGGGACTCCGCCAAGTTCACGCACCGCTGCCGCAAGAGCCCATGAATTGCTGTTGACGATTGTCCCTTCGGCACCCTGCGCCCCCAGTTCCCGCAGCTCATCGCCGGTTGACAGGATGGCCACCCTGACCCGGCGCCCCACCCTCACCTTCGGCAGGTCCATGCTCGCCAGCAAACTGATTTCGGCAGGGCGCAGCACAGTGCCGGCTTCGATGATCCGGTCACCCGGGCTGATGTCTTCACCCTGCCAACGGATATGAGCCCCGGGTTTCACCGTTCCCAGCATTGTCACCTGCTCAGGGGCCTCTTCGGTTTCTTCGAAGGGAACAACGGCATCGGCTCCGGGCGGGATCGGTGCTCCGGTCATAATCTTGACCGCAGTTCCCGGTTCGACCCGGCAGTTCAGTCCTCCCCCGGCAGGCAGGTACCCCGCCAGCGGCAGAACCGCGCCGGAAAAGCAATCAGCGGCTCGCAGCGCGTACCCGTCCATAGCCGAATTATCGAATGCCGGCAAAGGGAGCGGGGCGACGATATTTTCCGCCACGGCTCGACCTGCGGCATCAAGCAGCAGGGTATCTTCCGCTCCCAGAGGGGCAACGGAGGCGAGAATCTGATCCCGTGCCTGGTAAAAAGAGAGAACCATTTTAAGCTCCTTGAAAAGACAATCGCATTAGCGCTGTTGAACCTGGTTGAGACCAAGGTTGACCAGCAGGGCCACTCCCAGCAGCACCAGTCCCAGTGCAAGGCCGAAAGCAAACTCCCCTTTACTCGTTTCCAGGGCGATGGCGGTCGTCATGGTCCGGGTAGTGCCACGGATGTTGCCGCCGAGCATCATCGCCACCCCGACTTCGGCGATCACCCGACCGAATCCGGCGATGACCGCGGCCATGACTCCGAAGCGGATCTCCCGCAGCAGTTGCAGGGCAGCCTGCAGACGTGTCGCGCCGAGGGTCAGTGCGGTATTGATGATCCGATCATCGGCACCGGCCACCGCGGCCAGCACGTAGTTGGCGACGATCGGCGTCGCCAGCACCATCTGGCCGGCAATCATCGCCATCGGGGTAAACAACAAGCCAAAACTGCCGAGCGGTCCCTGACGGCTGAACAGGCCGAACAGGAGCAGCCCGACGACCACCGTCGGCAATGCCATCAGGGTGTTGAGCAGGGTGATCAGCAGCCTGCGGCCACGAAAAAGGCTGATTCCCAGCCACAGGCCGATCGGCACCCCGAGCAGTGATGCTAGAACGATGGCACAGCTGGAGGTGTAGAGGGAGGTCCAGGCGGTCATCCGGACCTCCACATCGAAACCGATGATCAACTCGATGGCTGTCAGCAGTGAATCGGTCAGGTAACCCAATTCAATTCCTTAATCAGCCACGTAGAAGAGCTGCTCGCCGCCCTTGCGGAAACCGGTGATCAGGGTACGGGCCCGGTCCGATGTCAGGTAATCGAGAAACTTCCTGGCCAGGTCGACTTTGACATGCGGATGTCTCTCAGGGTTGACCATGATCACGCCGTAGGGATTGAAAAGACCGTTGTCCCCCTCGACGGCAATCTGCAGTTCGGTCTTCGCCTTGAACGCGATATAGGTGCCGCGGTCGCTCAGGGTGTAGCCCTGACGTTCACCGGCCATGACGATCACCTCACCCATGCCGCGGCCAGCTTCCAGGTACCAGTCGCCGGTCGGTGCAACGGCGGCCTTCTTCCACAACTGTTTTTCGCGGGAATGGGTGCCTGAGTCGTCGCCCCGGGAGACAAAGGTGCTCCTGGTGGCGGCTATTTTAGCCATGGCGGCAACGGCGTCGCTCCCCCCCTTGATCCCTGCGGGGTCTGCTGCCGGGCCGAGAATGACGAAGTCGTTGTACATGACATCGCGGCGATCGACGCCGAATCCGTCGGCGACGAACTTGTCTTCCTTGCCGCGGGCATGGACCATGACCACGTCAACGTCGCCGCTTTCTCCCAGCTTGATCGCCTTGCCGGTGCCGACCGCGATGACGTCGACCTTGCAGTCGTTGGCCTGCTCAAACGGGGGCAGCAGTTCCGCCAGCAGACCGGAGTTTTCCGTCGAGGTGGTGGTGGCCAGACGCAGGTGTTCGGTGGCCAGTGCGGTCCCGGCCAGCAATACCAGGCATGTCAGCAGAGCCCCAATTCTCAGTGTTTTCATTTTTTCTGTCTCCTTGAAATGAAATAAAAAACGCCTTCCGCGTGAAAGACGTAAACAGCCGCACCCATCGTGCGCCCGCAGGTCTCCTTTCCAAACGGGAGGCCCGGTCGTTTCCCACCGAACCCAACGGTTCCAAATCCACGACTCGCGCCGGAAGGATATGGAACTCGGAGAATAACAATACGTTAACCTATTGAACCTCTCTGCTTAACTCCTTATAAGAGCTGAGAGCAACTCCTTATCTGATTCAAGGGCCGATAATCCCTTTTACCGTCAAATATTCCTGTCTTCAGTTCTCCGTTCGACAGGGTGATGGTTTCGCCTCCGAGGCGTTCCGGCTGCCGGGCATCGTGGGTGGCGATCACCACTGTAATGCCTTGTTGCGGCAGGCTGACCAGGAGGCGTTCCAGGCCCGCCACCTGCCCAGCGTCAAGGTTTGCGGTCGGTTCATCAAGCAACAAAAGTTTCGGCTGCAGGGCTAAAGCGCGGGCCAATGCGACCCGGCGGGACTCCCCACCGGAAAGTTCCCTGGCAGGGCGATGGGCAAAACCCTGCAGACCGCAAGCCGCCAGGGCATCTGCGATGCGTTGCCGCTGTTCGCTGCCATGGACCCCGCGCAGTTTGAGACCGAACGCCAGATTCTGCCTCACGCTGCCGGAAAACAGGTATGGATTCTGCTCCAGGAGAGTAATCTGCCGGCGGAGTCCCTGCAGGCTTGACGGCATAAATGAAACCGGCAGGCCATCAAAGATAAGGCTACCGCACTGCGGTGGTTGCAGCAGGGCCAGCAATTGAAGAAGGGTGCTTTTGCCGGCCCCGTTCTCCCCTTCCAGGGCATAGAGATACCCACTAGCCAGACTCAGCTGCTTCACCCGCAGGCAGAAAGCGCCGCGGTGCAGCTGGACGTTGTGCATCTCCATAACAGTGGCCATCAGGCATACCCCAAAAAAAAGCTCCTTCCGCCTGGAAGGAGCCCTGATAGCCGCAAACAACAGAATCCTGCTGGAACGGCGGTATTCAGGATCCCCTTTCCAAACGGGAGGCCCGCCCGTTTCCAGACGCACCCATCGACCGGATCGCCATAAGAGTTCATTCTTTTAGGCGAAACGATTCGGAGAACCGATATTTATGAATTAACTGCTGTAACGTTGGTGCGACAGCTCGGGCGGAAGCCCTTCACCGCTGCCGAAATTCCCCCGCAGGCGGAAATAGTCCTGCGGGGTGTTGATGTTCTGAAAACTTTTTTCTTCGGGATCAAGTTCTATCACATCATGGTGGGAAATTTCCACCACTTTCACCTGATCGAAAAAAAGCACGATCCGCCGCTGCCCGGCATCCAGGATTCTTTCCATGGCGGGCAGACAGCTCTTGCTGTAGAGGGCGTGGAGCGGTTCGTGCCCCCCCCTGCTGTTGGGAATGACCAGATCGCCGCGATCGGCCTGTGCACAGATATGTCGCACGACGCGGGCCGAGATAAAGGGCATGTCACAGCCGACGACAAAAATCTGCTCATGTTTGGCGTGCAACAGCCCGGAATGGACCCCGGCCAAGGCACCCTGCGCATAATAGAGGTCGGGAACCTTGCGGCAGTCGATATCCCCGTAGAGTTCAGGCGAATTGGTGACAATAACGACTTCATCGAAGAGCGACGCCATCCGGGTGTAGACATGGTCGATGAATCTGGCGCCCTTGATCGGCAACAACGATTTGTCGCTCCCCATTCGGCGGCTCTCACCGCCGGCAAGGATAACCCCGGTGATGCCGGGAATCCGGCTTTTTTCATCCGCTATCAGCAACTGCTGAGGATGACTGAATACCTCCAGCCCGCTCCCGCGCAGATAACCGACCAGAGTTATCCCGGCCTGATTACAGAGTTGGATCGCCCTGTCGGTAGGAGAGGTGCGGGACGCGATCAAACCGACACCCAGGCGGGCCGCCTTGGCGACCATTTCAGTGGAGATACGCCCCGAAGTGACCAGCATCTTGTCCCGCAGGTCGATCTGCCGGAACAGCGCCTCCCCGGCTAGTCGATCAAGGGCATTGTGCCGACCGATATCCTCGGCGACCAGGAGCAGTCCCGTCGCATCGCCGACCGCCGCCGAGTGGATTCCACCATGGCTGCGATACTGTTCTGCACGGCGGTTCAACTCCTTCAGCAATCGGAACAGATCGTCGCTGCGGTATGTCCGTTGACGCTCTGTTCCGGCGAACAGGCTTTGCGGCAGGTTGTAGGCAATGCCGGTCCCGCAACCGGAGGTCAGGGTCGGCTGCAACTGTGCAGGCAGTTCCCCCCGGATACGCACCTCCGCCAGGCCGAACTCCCGGCAGATACCCAGTGAAAGGATATCATCGAGAGATTCGACAAAGCCCTGCAGGCGGAAAAAGCCGGCCAGCAGGAAGTTCAGCTGATGTGGAGAACAGACCAGGGTCGCCAGTTCCCGACCATTGACACGCAAGCGTAACGGATATTCCTCGACAACCCGCCTCTCGGTCTGTTCGCTCCGCCCTTGAGCGACACGGACAATTTTTTGTGTCATCTTTTCCATCGTATAATCCCCAACCTCCAGATCACCGGCAGAAATAACCTTTGGCAGCCGTCACTGAAGCGTCTTTGTTAAGATTACCGCCTCTGCGCGTCCGCTTCAATCTTTTTGCGGCGCAGATTTCTGCGTCAACACTTCTTTTCAGCGGGCCCCTGTCACCGTTTCCCCTTCGGGGAAAGTTCCGGTTTCAAGCGACTTCTCCCCTGAGTCTATCTTGCGGAATTGATCGGGGAGCGAGTAATCGACCGTTTCCGGATGGTGCTCGAAGATCGGGAAGTAGCGGGCGATCAAAACGAAGAACAGGATGTGTCCGGCGATGATGCCGATCGTCACCAGTGTCTCGATCAGTGAAGGATAGTAGATCTGGTTGGGATCCATCATCCCGAACATCGAAACATTGAAACGGTTCAGCACCAGACCGAAAACCACAAGACAGGCAGCGATCACGCGGCGACGGTCATTTTTACGGATCGATTTCTGGGCAAACATGAAAAACGGCAGGATAAAACCGAATCCAAGCTCGATAAAAAACAGCAGAGTCAACACCGGTCGGTCGAAAAACGGACCGTCCGACAGGGCAAACAAGCTGAACAGGCGGACGAAGATATAGAGGCCCAGAGTCCAGGGCATAATCTTCGCAAGGGTGCGCAGCAGGGTCCCTTCGTTCGGTTGCCCCATCCATTTATGACAGGCACTCGCCTCGATGATGATAATACACATCCCGGTACAGATGGCACTGATCCAGAACAGCAACGGCAGCAGCGGGTTGTACCAGAGGTTATGCAGCTTGTCGACGGCGATGAGGAAGAAGGTGCCGAGGGTCGACTGGTGCAGGGTAGAGATCGCTGCCGCCGCCACCACCAGGGGCATCTCGATCCAGCGCAGTAACCTCAATGGAAGGTGCAGGCCGAATTTTTCGCAGACCGGCGAGAGGAACTCGAGGAACAGGACGGTGGTATACGCCGCCACGCACATGGAAACCTCGAACATCGGCGAGTGAACATTCCAGTAACGGAACACGTGCCAACCCCGCTGCGGCTGGCCCAGGTCGAGAAGCAGGCCGATGGATACCAGGGAATACCCGAGAAACCCGGTGACAATAGCTGGCCGGACCAGAGGTTCGAGCTTCTTGATGCCGAAACAGTGGACGATGGCGCCCAGAGTAAAAGCGCCGGCCGCCAAGGGGACGGCGGTGACAACATCGAAGGAAATCCACAGGCCCCAGGGATAGGTGTCATTAAGGTTGGTGGTCGCTCCCAGGCCGTAGACGAAGCGCAGCAGTGAAGCAACCACGCCGACCCCGACCAGCAGCATCAGCAGTTTGATGAACGGGTGAAAACTTTTGACTTCATTGGTAATACGGCGTGCAGCGGTCATTCTTGCTCCTCCTTTGACGGGACAGAGCCCTGCTCTGCCAGCTCAGCTTGTTTCTCGTTCTTGAGGCGATCGCGCCGATGGGTAATCCAGGAAAAGGCGGACAGACCGCCACCCACCGAAAGGAACACTCCCGGCACCAGGCGCAGCGCCTGCCAGGTGTAACCGGGTAACGGCCGCAGTGTCACCGCCTTGAAGCCAAGCTCGTCGAAAGGCAGTGAGGTCAGATAGATCACACTGGTTCCCCCCGCTTCCTCCTTGCCGTAGACCTTGTTGATATAGCGATCGGGATAACGGGCCAGCCGC
This sequence comes from Desulfuromonas sp., assembly GCA_002869695.1. Taxonomy (GTDB): domain Bacteria; phylum Desulfobacterota; class Desulfuromonadia; order Desulfuromonadales; family Geopsychrobacteraceae; genus BM509. The sequence goes on from PKUD01000210.1 coordinate 22,943, forward strand.
TGTTCGGCCAGCTTGATCATCTCGTCGCGGGGACCGTAACCGATCGCCATCGCACAAGCGGTGGCGCAGGCAGGCTGCAGTCCCTCCTTGATCCGGCTGTAACAACCGGTGCATTTTTTGACCAGAGGCAACCCCTTGCTCCATTCGTACTTGGGGACACCAAAGGGACAGGCGATCATACAGAAGCGACAACCGATACAGCGCTCAGCTTTATAGATGACCGGACCTTCAGCGGTCTTTTCGAAAGCCCCGACAGGACAGACCGATGCGCAGGCCGGCTCGTTGCAGTGCATGCACATCTCTTTGTAGAAGGCGAACTCATTCTGTCCATTCTTCTGGTAGTCGCGGAACTTGATCCGGGTAAAGGTGTATTCCGACATGGCGGGCGGGTTCTGATACCCCTCGCCGCTGAAAAATTCGGTCTCTTCCGCCTCCAGCTGATTCCACTGTTTGCAGGCCACCTGACAACCACGGCAACCGGTGCACTTGGTCATGTCGATCAGGAAGGCATTATTTTTCGAGGTATCTGCCTTGCTCATGATTGAATGCCCCCTTTCTCGATATTACAGAGGAATGCCTTGTACTCCGGGATCGTGGTATTGGCGCACCCCACCGCGGTGGTCAGCATGTTGGCGCTGCCGCCGGTGGCCAGCCCGTTGAAACCGAAATGCCAGGGCAACCCGACCTGTTCGACCAGCTTGCCGCTGACCCGCAACGGTTTGATCCGCGCGGTGACCAGGGCTCGGGCTTCGATGGAGCCACGCTCAGAAGAGACCGTGACCAGGTCGCCGTTCTTCAGCCCCTTCCACGCGGCCATCTCCTCGCTAATTTCGACAAACATGTCGGGCACCAGCTCCACCAGCCAGGGCAGGTTGCGGGTCATCGCCCCGGCCTGCCAGTGCTCGGAAACCCGGTAGGTGGTGCCGACGTAGGGATACCTGCCACTGTTGTCGATCTTGCCGGGGATGGCGACTGCCGGGTTGCTTTGCTGAGAGGTCATGGCGTTGGCGACCGGACTCTCCATCGGCTCGTAGTGTTCCGGCAGAGGACCGTCGGCGAGCCCGGCAGCAAACAGCCTGCCGTAGCCTTCAGCGATCATGATGAAGGGAGATTTCGTACCGTCTTCGCTCATCGGCACCCAGCCACCGTCGGGGACATCCCCTTCCCACTTGCGGGTCAATTTGTTCCAGCTGATGACCGGCTTCTTCGGATTCCACGGCCTGCCATTCAGATCGACCGAGGCGCGGTTATACAGCACCCGCCGGTTGACCGGCCAGCACCAGGACCAGTTGTGATAAAAGCCCATGCCGCTGGGGTCATCCAACCCGCGGCGCTGCATCATGTTGCCTTTTTCCGTATAGGAGTTACAGTAGAGCCAGTTTCCGCTGGTGGTCGATCCATCGGCCTGCAGGTAGGCAAAGCTCGGCACCTGCTGCCCCTTCTTGAACGCCTTGCCCTTGATCACGACATCGCGGGTGAACTGACCATTGCACTCGCGGGCGACCAGGTCGATGTCCGGCTCGTGTCCGTCGCCATAATTCCAGGCCAGGTCGGTAAGCGGAGCGGGGAAAACCCCTTCTTTGGCGTAGAGCTGCTTCAGATTTTTCACCCACTGATCGACGATGAAGGCATCACTTTCGGCATCTCCGGGCGGAGCGACCGCCTTGTAGCGCCACTGTGCCCAGCGGCCGGAGTTGGAAATACTCCCCTCCTTCTCCACCGATGAAGCCGCCGGGAGCAGGAAAACTTCGGTGGAGATATTTTGCGGATCGACGCCGGGCCGTCTCCAGAACACTGAGGTCTCGGTTTCCCACAGGTCGGCAGCGACCATCCACTTGAGGTTGTCGAGGCCGTTGGCGATGGCGCCGGCATCGGGGCCGCCGACAATCGGGTTGGTGCCCATGCAGACCAGCCCTTCGAAACCGCCGCCCTGCAGGCGCTCCATCAACTTGATGAAGGAATAGTTGCCGCTCCGCTTCGGCAGGTAGTCGTAACAGAAGTCGTTCTTTTCGGTGGCCGCGTCGCCCCAGTAAGCCTTCAGCAGACTGGCCATATACTTGGGAGTATTGCTCCACCAGTTGGCGCTTTGCTGGTCGTTAGTCTGCGGGGTCCACTTGGCGTTATAGGTCGCCAGGTCCTTGTTGTCGAAGGTTGGCACCTTCAGGTATCCGGGCAGGATATGGTAGAGGATCGCATAGTCGGTCGAGCCCTGCACGTTCGACTCGCCTCGCAGCGCGTTGATCCCGCCACCGGCGAGCCCGATATTGCCGAGCAGCAATTGCAGCATGGCGTAGGACCGCACGTTCTGGGTCCCGTGGGTGTGCTGGGTTGTCCCCATGGCGTACATGATGGTAGCAACCTTGCCCGGCTTTCCTGTCGCGGCGAAAGTTCGGGCCACCGCCATGAAGTCCTGAATTGCTGTTCCGGTGATTTCGCAGACTTTTTCCGGCGTGTAACGGGCGTAGTGCTGTTTCATCAGCTGATAGACGCTACGCGGATGTTCCAGTCTGTCGTCGCGCAAGGGAAGACCATCGGCGCCAATCTGATAGGCCCAGGTATCTTTCCCGTAACGGAAGTTCTCGGCATCGTAACCGGAGAATATCCCGTCGTTAAAATCGAAATCTTCACTGACCAGAAACGCGGCATTGGTATAGTTGACCACATACTCCCGGTGGAACAGCCCGTTCTTCAAAACATAATTGATCAGGCCGCCGATAAATGCGATGTCGGTCCCAGGACGCAGCTGGGCATAGGTGTCTGCCTTGGACGAAGTCCGGGTGTAACGCGGATCGACGGAGATCAGCTTGGCGCCGTTGTCCATTGCCTGTTCCACGTACTTGAAAGAGATCGGGTGGTTCTCTGCGGGATTTGAACCGATGCACATGATGACATCGGCATGCTGGATATCAATCCAGTGGTTGGTCATTGCTCCGCGACCGAATGAGGCTGCCAGACCGGCAACTGTGGCGCTGTGTCATATTCGCGCCTGGTGTTCAAGGTAACCCACCCCCATGGCGCGAGCAAATTTTCCGAGCAGGTAACACTCCTCGTTATCGAGAGCAGCAGCGCCGATCATTGCCATGCCGTCATTGCGATTGACAGTGTACATCTCGCCGTTGATTTTTTCCTGTTTGACGAAATTTCGGTCGCGGGTCTCCTTCATCAACTGGGCGATTCGTTTCATTGCCCAGTCCCAGGATTTCTCTTCCCACTTGCCGCTCTTCGGTGCGCGGTACTGAACCTTGGTCAGGCGCCTCTCGTTATTGGCCACCTGGAACAGAGCGCTCCCTTTCGAGCAAAGCGATCCCTGGTTGATCGGATGCTCCGGATCACCCTCGATGTTGACCACCTTGCCGTTCTTGGTGTGAACGATCATCCCGCACCCGACGGCGCAATAGGGACAGACCGTGGTGCTGGTCTGCAGTCCCTTGGTCCGCAGTGCCGGTATATCGACACCGGCCTTGGCCGGGGTCCCGGTCAGCGCCACTGCCCCGGCGGCAAATCCACCACCCTTGAGAAAATTTCTTCTGGAAATCCCCATCTGCTTCTCTCTCCTTTGCTATTCATTGACCAGGCCGGCAATGTCGCCGACCATAACAAGCTGGATCGCAACAAGTTGCAACAGTTGTGCCAAGCCACCCACGCGAGCAAACAGAACTCTGTTTCCCCTATTAAAACAAGATGATGGAATTGGCCTGGCGTAAACGGAAAAGTCATCTTTGCCGGCACGGAGTGGGTCATTTCTTCCCAGGTGTGGAAAAATGACCCACTTTTCCAGCGTCACGAAAACGACTTTCAAAAAAGCACTTTTTCTGTTTACATAATCGGGACAAGGAATCTTGACAGGGGCTGGCAATGGAAGAAAAAATTCTGATCTGTGACGACGAAGAGGGTATGCGCCTCTATCTCGGGAAAATACTCCGCAACTGGAACTACCAGGTGGAAAGCTTCGCCGAACCGGAGATGCTACTCCGCTGGGCCAACGAAATGGAGAGCGTGAGCAGCTTGCTGCTGCTCGATATCAAAATGGCACAGATGGACGGAATCGAAGTTCTGCGGCGCATCAAGCAACTGCGCCCCACCCTGCCGGTGGTCATGATGACCGGTCACGGGACCATCGAATCCGCGGTGGAGGCGATGAAGCTGGGGGCCTACGATTACCTGACCAAACCCTTTCCCCAGGAAAAACTGCTGGCGATGGTCCGGCACTGCCTGGAAGCACAACGCCTGCGCGAAGAGAACAACATTCTGAAACGGGAGATCCGGGAGCACCACATCCCCGCGCCCCCGGTTTTCCAAAGCAGCCGCTTCGGCGAAGTCCTGCAGATGGCCCAGGATGTGGCCGACAGCGACGCTGCAATTCTTATCCTGGGAGAGAGCGGCACCGGCAAAGAGCTGATTGCCAGCACGATCAATTACGCCAGTCACCGGGCCGAGCAAAGGTTCCTGACCGTCAACTGCGCGGCCCTCTCGGAAAACCTGCTGGAAAGCCAGTTGTTCGGTCACCTCAAGGGAGCATTTACCGGGGCAACCCAGACCCAGAAGGGCCTGCTCGAAGAGGCAGATGGGGGCACCCTCTTCCTGGATGAGATCGGGGAACTCAGCCCCGCGCTCCAGGCCAAGCTGCTTCGCGTGCTGCAGTTCGGTGAGCTCCTGCCGGTTGGTTCGACCAAACCCCGCCAGGTCGATGTCCGCTTTCTCGCGGCCACCAATAAAAACCTGGAACAGGAGATCGTCAAGGGGAACTTCCGGGAGGACCTATACTACCGAATCAACGTCATCAGCCTCGAACTCCCCCCGCTGCGCGAAAGGGTGGAAGATATTGAGCCGTTGGCCAGGCACTTTCTCGACCTGATGGCCCCCAAACTCCGCTATCCTCTGCCGTCCATCCAACCCGCTGCGATGACGGCAATGCAGCACTATCATTGGCCGGGCAATGTACGCGAACTGGAGAACGTTATCTCCCGCTGCGTCATTCTCTCTCGCGGGAAGCCGATTGGTGTTGAGCTGCTGCCATTCAACACTGATTTATCCAGTCAATTGCAGTTACCAGCCGACTCACCCTTCACCCTGCGTGAGGCGGAAAAGATCCAGGTAATTCGAGCTCTTGAGCAGACCGCATGGAACAAGAGGCGGGCCGCACAGCTGCTCGAAACCTCAAGAAAAACCCTTGACCGCAAGATTAAAGAATACGACCTCACCCAGGAATCGACAGCGGAAAGATGAAATCCGTTGCGGAAAAAGGCATATCGATCCGGGGCAAAATGACCCTGGCGGCCCTCGTCCCCCTGGTAACGATCCTGTTACTGGTCTCCTTCGCCGCTTTTTACCTGATCAACGGGTGGATCGTCGGTAACACCCAGCAGCAGATCCGCAATGACTTAAGCGCAGCGCACGAGGTCCTGCATCACGAGGAGCTGCGCATCAACAATATCGTGCGCTTTACCGTCAGTATGGACAGACTGACCGAGGCCCTGACCGCAGGCGATATACAGTTTATCAGCGAAGAGCTCGATACTATTCGCCAACGCGAAGGGCTCGACCTGCTGACGCTGACCGATAAAACCGGCAAAATTTTCCGGGCTGAAGACGTTGACGACGCGGGCTCTCCTCTCTCCTTCACCTGGCAGGTTCTGCGCGGCGATGAGTTCTCCGGGACGGTCCTGTTAACTCCCGCTGAAATGCTCCGCGAAGCTCCTGACCTCGCGGAACGGGCAGTGATCCGGCATAATGAGAGACCCGGCACCGCTGAGCAGCGGGGCATGGTCCTGATCGGTGCTGCTCCGCTGCGCAACCGACAGCAGGAGGTTATCGGCTGCCTTTACGGGGGCATTTTGTTAAATGGAAACCTGCCGCTGATAGATCGGATCAAAGATGTTGTCTATGGAGAGAAACGTTACCAAGGAACCGAGGTCGGCAGTGCCACAATATTTCTTGAAGGGCTGAGAATTGCCACCACTATCCGCCTGAAAAACGGCGACAGAGCGCTGGGCACGCAGATCTCGCAGGAAGTGGCCGACGCCGTTCTCGAACAAAAACAGACCTGGCTGGCGCGCGCCAGGGTCGTCGACGAATGGTATTTGACCGCCTATGAACCGATCCTAGGCCCGGGAGGACAGGCGGTCGGAGTCCTTTACGTGGGTCAGCTCGAAGAGCCATTCAACGCGCTGAAGCGGAAAATTGCACTGCTGTTAGTGGGACTGCTGTTGCTCGGCGGCACCCTAGGCCTGCTGATCAGCCTTGCCATCGCCCGCCGCCTGTCCCGCCCTCTGCTGGAGCTGGCGGCCTCCGCAAAACGGGTTGCCGCCGGAGACACGGAAATTCTCCTGCCAATCACCAGCCGGGACGAGGTCGGCCACCTCACTAAAACCTTCAACCAGATGACCGCGACACTGCGCGAAAGAGACCAGCGTCTGCTTGGCCTGAACCGTGAGTTGGAAGAAAAAGTTCGCCAACGCACTACCGAACTTGAAGAGAAGGGGTTGCAACTCATAAAGGCCCAGGAGAAATTGCTGCGCAACGAAAAGCTGGCCGCCATCGGCTCCCTTGCCGCAGGGGTGGCCCACGAAATCAACAACCCGACGGCTATTATCCGCGGGAATGTCGAACTGCTGCAGATGATCCTAGCTGACGGAGCCCCCGGCCGCGAAGAATCCGACGAAATCTTGAAACAGACGGAACGGGTTTCGATGATCACGCGAAACCTGCTCAGCTTTGCCCACGAACAGATGGTCACCCCGGAGCAGGTCCACCTGAATGACCTTGTGGATGAGATCTTAAGCCAGCTCAGCCATCAGGTCAGCTTGAGTGAAATTCAGATCGAGAAGGAGTTTTCTCCATCCCTGCCGCCAATCGAAGGAGACCGGGAACGTTTGCGCCAGGTATTTACCAACGTGCTGCTAAATGCAGTTCAGGCGATGAATGGCCGGGGAACCCTGTCCCTCGGCAGTCACGCTGATCATCGTGATGTGTGCATCACAATTCAAGACAACGGCCCCGGTCTTGCTGATGATGTGAAGGAAAAAATCTTTAATCCCTTTTTCACCACCAAGAGCAACGGCACCGGACTGGGGTTATCGGTCTCCTACGGAATTGTGCAGGCTCATGGCGGCTCCATTGACGTCTCTTCCCGCGAAGGGCAAGGGGCTGTTTTTCAGGTCCGCCTACCGCTACCGAACGCGTTTTCCTGAAATTCACGACACCAGTCACCCGCTCAGAACGTATCAACAGCCAGGAAAGGGTAATCCATTGAAAAAGAATAAAAAACAGGACAGCGTGGTCAAGGAAGCCTGGGACAACATGTCCAACGACATGTCAAGGCTACTGCCGCAAAAACTGCAGAAGCGTGAAGGAAAGAAAAAGTTTTTCATTCTCCTCGCCATTATTGAATTGCTGGTCCTTGGCGCGGTGGGGAAGTTTCTCTATGACTGGCTTCTGGGTTAACTCCTCCCGCCAATAAAAACGTAAACGATCTGCAAACAGGGGCGCAGCAGAGAAAAAAGAGTTAAAAATCCTCATTCCGGAGTTCATCCCACCCCTCACCTTATTCCTGTTTAAATCAGATTTTCCCACCACTTATCTTGACGATCGCTCCCATAGTGATAAGAGTTGGTAAGGAGCACGCGATGCGTCATGGCAGAATCGAAAACATGCTGCGGACCATCGAATCGGAGACCGAATTCACCAAAGACCTGACCGGTCGTACCTGACTCGATCCGCGCGTGATGGAGGCGATGAAACATGTCCCCAGGGACGAGTTTGTCCCCCGCGCGATGAAATTCAAAGCCTTCAGCAATAACGCTCTGCCGATCGGTGAAGGACAGACCATCTCCCAGCCGTTCATCGTCGCCCTGATGACCGATCTGCTCGAAACGCAACAAGATCACCGTATCCTCGAAATTGGCACCGGTTCGGGCTACCAGGCCGCCATCCTGTCCCGACTGGTCAAGCATGTTTACAGTCTGGAGATCGTCCCCGCTCTGGCAGAGCAAGCAAGGCAAAAGCTGAGCAAGTTGGGGTACGACAATGTCGAGGTGAAGATCGGCGATGGTCATAGCGGCTGGCCTGCGCAGGCCCCTTATGACGGGATCATCATCACCGCCGCCGCCAGCCACCTGCCGCCGAAACTTCTGGAGCAGTTGAAACCGGGCGGCCGATTGGTTATCCCGCTCGGCATGCCCTACATGCACCAGGAGTTGCTGCTGGTTAGCAAGGACCTGAATGGGCAGTGCCACACCAGGGATATCCTCGGGGTGGTTTTCGTACCGATGATCGGGGGCTCCGAAGAGACACTGCCCGAACACTGAACACTAGAGATTCCCTAAGGAGGTACAGATGTTTGTAGGTGAATATTGCAACCGCGAAGTGATTATTACCGATCGAGAGACCTCCATTCTCGAAGCGACGCAGCTGATGCGCCGGCATCATGTCGGCTCATTGGTTGTCGTCGATGAGAAAGAAGGCAAAAGGTTTCCGGTCGGGATCATCACTGATCGGGACATCGTGGTAGAACTGCTGGCTGCGGAAATCGACCTGCAGAGCGTCTCCATCGGCGATGCCATGAGCTATGAGTTGATTACCGTGACCGAGCAGGACGACATTATGGAGACGGTGGAGAAGATGCGCGGCTGGGGCGTACGACGACTTCCGGTGGTCAATAGTGAGGGCGCCATCGTCGGAATTTTCGCTGCAGACGACATGATCGAACTGATCGCAGAGCTATTGGCCAGTGTGGCGAAACTTGTCAGTGTCGAGCGGCTTCGCGAACAAGCCCGAAGGAGCTAATCAGGAAAGCGAAGATTGAGGCGCGCCAGCCGCTGCCGGAGGTTGCGTCCGACGCGCCTCGGCTTCAATAAAAACCCGCTTTACGCTTGGCCAGTTTTTTTTGATCTGTGCATCAAGTTCGACGATGTTTTTCTCCATTTCGCTCGTCGCGATCCGGTCCGAAAAATCTACGCTCAGGTTGACCAAAATAAATTGCGGTCCCATGTGCATGGTCAGAACTTCGTTGACATGCTCGACCTGCGGGAAGCCTGAGACTATTTCACGGATACCGGCAACAACTTTGAGATTGGCACTTTCGCCGATCAGCAGACCCTTGGTTTCATAAGCCAGCCAGATAGCGGTCCCACCGAGGATCAGACCGATGACAATTGACGCGAGGCCGTCATAGATGAGATTTCCGGTTATCTCGGAAAGGAAGACGCCAAAGAACGCGACCAGCAGACCGAGCATCGCCGCCGAGTCTTCAAACAGCACGACAAAGGTGGTCGGATCCTTCCCTTTTTGGACAGCTTCGAGATATCCCCATTTCCCCTTGGCGCGGGAAAACTCAGTCAGCGCGAAATAGAGCGCTGCACCCTCAAACAGCATCGCCAGTCCGAGTACGACATAGTTGATGTAGGGATTCTGAATCGGGGTCGGCTGGGCCAGCTGGTGGAGCCCTTCATAAACGGATACACCTGCGCCGACGGCAAAAATCAGCAGGGCAACCACAAAGCTCCAGAAATAGACCTCCTTGCCATACCCAAAAGGAAACCCCTCGTCCGCCGGTTTTTTCGCCCGGTGCAGGCCGAGCAGCAGGAGCAGCTGATTTCCGGTGTCGACCACCGAGTGGATGCCCTCCGAGAGCATCGCCGAACTACCGGTCATAACGGCTGCGATAAATTTGGTGATCGCGACCAGGGCATTGCCGATCAGGGCGGCATAGATGATTTTTTTCGATGAGCCGGCCACGCAGACCTCCATGCTTAGATCATTTATCCCGAGGAAACCACAACGAAAAGGTTCCTGAACAGGAAGGTAACATAGTTACTCCCCTTGCCAAATATTTTCACCATTGAGCAGCATTTTTACATATCTTCACAGGGCAGAGCTTGACAATGTTTTAAACGAATGTTTTAAATGACCGTATAACCTTCAACTCAGGACGGACCATGTCTCAATCAGACACTAAAATCCGCATCCTCGATGCGGCAGAGCACCTGTTCGCCAGGCACGGCTTTCATAACACCTCTATGCGTGCCATCACCAGCGAGGCTGAGGCAAACCTGGCCGCGGCAAACTATCACTTCGGCTCGAAAGAAGCCCTTTTACAGGCAGTTTTCGAACGCCGCCTGGTGCCTCTGAACCAGCAGCGCACTGAGCGACTGCGACATATTGTGGGGCAGGCCGAGCAGGCGGGAATACTGCCAGACGTCAGAGACCTGATGCGGGCCTTTATCGAACCGACCCTGACGTTCCGTAACCAGGATCACGGCACCCGCGCGTTTGTCTCGCTGATCGGCAGATCAATGGTGGAAATGGACTCGACAAGTCGCGACTGCTTCATCCCCCTGATCGAACCTTTGTTCAAACTGCTGTTCACCAGCCTGCAACGCGCGCTGCCACACCTGCCACCGGCCATCCTGCTGACCCGGTTGCAATTCGCCATGGGCGCCATGGGACGCACCTTGTGCGCTCCGGATCAGACGCCGCTGCAGGTCGATGTCGAGTCTTCTCCCTCCAATTCCGAAGCGGTCGCCGAAGCCCTGATCGGGTTTGTCAGTGCCGGACTGGAGGCGCCATGCTGAAATTCATTCCTCTCCTGATCGGCGTCCTGCTGCTGACCGGCTGCAGCATGCACCAGCCACAAGAGGTCGGGCTACCGGCCGAGCTCCCTGAACAGTACCTGGAACAGCCCTCTGCAGTAAATAAAACTGCCAGCCCGGAACGCTGGTGGCTGAGCTTCAACGATCCCCAGCTTGATCTGCTGATGAATGAACTGTTTGCCGAAAACCTGCAGTTGGCGCAGGCCTTTGCCCGCCTTGAACAGTCCCGTGCGGTGCTCGGCTCTGTGAACAGCAACCGCTATCCGTCCCTCAATCTCGAAGGCCAAGCGGGTCGTTCCCGGCGACCTCAGCTGAGTGGTGACTTTACCGGCGACAACTGGCAGCTGGCGGCTTCGGCCGCCTTTGAAGTCGACCTGTGGAACCGGTTGAAATCACAAAGGGCCGCCGCGGAAAAAGACTTCGCTGCCGTGCTTGAAGACCTGAACACCCTCTACCTGGGCCTGTCGGCGCAACTGGCCGATCTTTATTACCAGGCGGTGGCCCTGCGCGCTCAGCTCGAACTAACCGATCGGACCATCAGATCTTCCAGGGAGACGCTGGCTCTGGTCGAGCGGCGTTATCAGAAAGGGCTGGTCCAGTCCATCGATGTCTACCAGGCTCGCCAGAGCCTGACCGGGGCGCGCGCCATCCGTCACCTCAATGAAGCGAATCTGGCCGTCATGGAACATGCCATCTCAGTTCTGCTCGGCCGTTACCCGGACCGGGACAGCAGCGGCAAGTTGGCTCTTATTCCTTCCACGCCAGAGGCTTTTCCGGCCGGCTTACCCGCCGAACTGATTGCCAAACGCCCCGACCTACAGGCGGCTTTACGCCGCATCGAAGCGGCTGACGCCAGAATTGCGACAGCAATCACCGAACGTTTCCCGCGCATCAACCTGATCGGCAGCTACGGCCGCAGCAGCCAGGATGTCTCAGCCGGTCTGATTGAAGGAAATTTCTGGAGCTTCCTTGGCCAGTTGACCATGCCGGTTCTCGATGCAGGCCGCCGCAAAGCCGAGGTCGAGCGCAGTCGTGCCGTGCTGGAACAAGCGGTAGCCGCTTACCAACAGCAGGTTCTGGTTGCGTTCCGTGAGGTTGAGGATGCGCTAGCGCGCAACCGGACGACCGAATTGCGCATTGAGCAACTGGTTGCCACCGAGTCGTCGACCGCGGCCACCTTAAGACTTGCCACCAATCGTTATCGGTCCGGACTGACCGACTACCTGCCGGTACTGAACGCCCAGCGCACCCATTTCGAGGTTCAGAGTCGCCTGCTCTCCGCCCGTCAGCAGCTGCTGACGGAAAGGATCAGCCTGGCCCGCGCGCTCGGCGGCAACTGGATGCCTGCTGAAATAGCGAATCGCCTCAACCCTGAAAAGGCAGAAAATCATGAGTAAACGAAGCCTGTTCCTGAAAATTATTCTCCCCCTGCTGATTATTGCCGTCGGCGTGGCCGGTTTTAAAATACTGATGACTATGCAGGCCCCGCCAAAGAAGCAATCTGCACCGGAAAAAGGTTTGCTGGTCGATGTGATCCAGGTGGCGAGCGAACCCCATCTGGTCAACGTCCATGCCACCGGCACGGTACAGCCAAGCATGGAAATCTCACTGGTTCCGGAAGTCAGCGGCAAGGTGACCTGGCTGTCGCCGAACCTTGTCAGCGGTGGATTCCTGCGTCAAGGTGAGAAAATTCTGGTCATCGACCAACGTGATTATCAGCTGGCGCTCGATCAAGCCCAGGCAGACCTTGCCCGTGTCGAGGTTTCTCTGCAGACCGAACAGCAGCAGGCGCAGATCGCCCTGGAAGAATGGCAACTCCTGGAGCTGGCCGACAAGGGCGAGCCGAGCCCGCTGGTCCTGCGTGAACCACAACTGCAACGGGAGCAGGCCAACCGTGCCGCAGCGCAGGCCGGGCTGGAAAAAGCCAGGCTCAACTTGCAGCGCACCGTATTGTATGCACCCTTCAATTGTCGGGTCCGAACCGAACAGGTCGATCCTGGTCAGTATCTGCGCGCTGGTACCGCAATTGCGACGCTGGCGGGCACCGACCGGGTGGAAATCAATGTCCCCCTGCCGCTGAATGAACTGCAATGGCTGGACATCCCGCGGGCCGGCCAGAATATTTCAGGCGCAGCGGCGACAATATCACTACAGTCTGCCAAGCAGACTTACCGCTGGAACGGACGCATCGTCCGCTCACTGGGCGAGGTCGATATGAACAGTCAAATGGCAACCGTTGTGGTGGCGGTAGATGACCCCTACCGGCAACAGGGCTCCGAAAGCGTGCCGTTCGACCTGGCGGTGGGACTGTTCGTCGATATCTCCCTGCACGGTAAGCGGTTGCCGGACATCGTTACCATCCCGCGCCGGGCGTTGCGAGAAAACAACAGCGTCTGGATTGCCGACCAGGAAGATCGACTTCAGATTCGGCCGGTCAATATTCTCCGCCGTGAGCGGGACATGCTGCTGATCGATGCCGGCGTGGTTGCTGGAGAAAGATTGATCCTGACCACTCTTGACGGTGCGGCGAATGGCCTGCAGCTTCGCCCGGTAGAGCAGGAGTAGCGCGATGATGGGAGCAATCCGCTGGATGGCCAAAAACCATGTGGCCGCCAACCTGCTGATGATGGTGCTGATTCTCGGTGGCCTGATCAAGGGCCCGAAGATCATCCAGGAAATTTTTCCCGAAGTCTCTTTGGACCGGATTCAGGTCTCGGTCGCCTATCCGGGTGCAGGCCCTGAAGAGGTAGAAGATGGCATTCTGCTGAAGATCGAAGAGAGCCTGACCGGCGTCGACGGCATCCAGCAGCTCAAAGCCTCAGCCGTTGAGGGGGCCGGATCAGTGACTGCGGAGATCTATGCAGACCAGAATCCTGACCTGATCCTGCAGGACATCAAAAGCGAAATCGATCGCATCACCACGTTCCCCGAAGATGCAGAAAAACCTGTCGTCAGCAAACTGCTCAACCGCCGCGAAGTTGTCTCGGTGGTCGTCTATGGAGATGCCTCGGAACGGAGTCTGCGGGAGCAAGCGGAAGCCATCCGCGACGAACTACTGGAATTGCCGAACATTACTCAGGTCGATCTGGGCGGGGTACGTGAATTCGAAATATCGGTGGATATCCCGGAAGAGAACCTGAGGCGCTATAACCTGACCCTCGAGCAGGTCGCCGCAAAGATTCGACAGGCGTCTCTCGATCTCCCCGGAGGTTCGGTCAAAGCGGCAGGTGGAGAGATTCTGCTGCGCACTAAAGAGCGCCGCTATTGGGGTCCCGAATATGCCGACATCATCATTCTTAGTCATCCGGACGGCTCCCAGGTTGCCCTGAGCGATATTGCCGAAGTACGTGACGCCTTTGAAGACGCCGACCAATATGCCCTGTTTGACGGAAAACCAGCGGCCATGATCAAGGTGTTCCGCATTGGCGACCAGAAACCGATCGAGATCTCCGAGCAGATCCTTGCATATATTGAGGCCAAGCAGCAGGACATGCCGGACAGCCTGAAACTGGCAATCTGGAACGACACCTCGGAAATATTTGAAAGCCGCATGAGCCTGTTGGAAAAGAACGCCTTTATCGGGCTCTCGCTGGTCATCCTGATTCTCGGGCTGTTCCTCGAAATACGACTGGCGCTGTGGGTCATGCTCGGGATCCCGATCTCCTTCTTCGGCACTCTGTTTTTGATGCCGGTGCTCGGTGTTTCGATCAACATGATCTCCCTGTTCGCTTTTATCCTCGCCCTGGGGATTGTCGTCGATGATGCCATCGTTGTCGGAGAAAATATCTACGAGCAGCGACAGCTCGGAAAACCCTATCTGCAGGCAGCGATCGACGGTGCCCTCGAGGTCGCCATCCCGGTCACATTTTCGATCATGACGACGGTCGCGGCCTTTCTGCCGCTGGTCTTCGTCGCCGGCATGATGGGGAAATTCCTCAAGGTCATCCCGATCATCGTCATTACCCTGCTGCTGGTCTCGCTGGTCGAATCTCTGCTGGTCCTCCCCGCCCACCTGGCCCTCGGCAAACCGACCAGAAATCCCGGTCGACTGCTAAGGACGATCGAAAAGGTTCGCGGCTTTGTCTCCAACGGGCTGGACGTCCTGATCAATGGGCCGTACCGCAAACTTCTGCAACTGAACCTGACCTATCGTTACGCCTCGCTGGCCGTCGGCCTTGCTGCCCTGATGCTGACCGTCGGGATCATAAAAGGCGGGATTATCAAATTCACCTTCATGCCTGAGGTCGATGGCGATCGCATCACCGCATCACTGCAAATGAATCGCGGCGTCTCCATTGACGAGACGGCCAAGGTCCAAGAATTGATTCTTGCCAAAGCGATGGAAACAGTCGCCGAATACGACGCCGAAAGCCCCGCAGGAGATTCGATTCTGCGCAACATTTATTCAGTCAACGGCGGGACAATTGCCGGGATGGGCCCAGATGGGGGGAGCACCAACAGCGGTTCCCACCTGGGGAATATCGCCCTGTTTCTGACCAAGAGCGAGGAGCGCGGCGTTCCTGCCGCAGAAATTTCCGCCCGCTGGCGGGAGAAAGTCGGCGAGATCCCGGGTGTCGATTCCCTGGCCTTCGCGTCCAGTTTGATCCACCTGGGGGCCAACATCGATATCCGCCTGGCCCATGAAGACTTTTCGATTCTCGACAATGCCTCCCGCAGAATTCGTGACGCGCTGCGGCAATATCCCGGCGTCGGGGACATAGAAGATACCTACTCTCAGGGCAAACAGGAGATCAAGCTGCACTTGACCCCGCAGGGAAGGGCTCTGGGCATCACCGAACAGGACCTCGGCCGGCAGGTTCGCGCCGCGTTCCATGGTGCCGAAGCACTGCGCCTGCAGCGAGGGCGTAATGAAGTCCGGGTGATGGTGCGCTACCCTGAAGCAGACCGGGAAAAACTCTGGAACCTTGAAAACATGCGCATCCGGACACCTTCGGGCAATGAGGTTCCGCTGTTGCAGGCGGCAGTTGCCCAGGAGAGTCGCGGCTTTTCATCTATCAACCGCACAGATCGCAAACGGGTCATTAACGTCACAGCCAGCGTCGACAGTCAGCGGGCCAACGCGGGAGAGATTCTCGCCGACCTGAAGAAGAATCTGCTGCCGCAATTGGCTGCTGATTTTCCCGGCATAAGCTTCGACATGGAGGGGGAAGAAAAGGAGCGGAAGGATTCCCTGGGCAGCATGCTGGAGGGCTTCAAACTGGCCCTGGTGGCAATTTTTGTCCTGCTGGCGATCCCTTTCCGCAGTTACAGCCAACCACTTCTGATCATGTCCGCTATCCCCTTCGGCATTATCGGAGCAGTTCTCGGACACCTGCTGATGGGCTTCAACCTGAGTATCCTCAGTATGTTCGGTATGGTGGCCCTGTCAGGCGTAGTGGTCAACGATTCGCTGCTGCTGATCGACCGGGCCAACAGAAATCGACGCTACGGCATGTCCATGCACGAGGCCCTGATGGAAGCTGGAACCAGGCGATTCCGACCGATTCTGCTCACCTCTCTGACCACGTTTTTCGGTCTGATGCCGATGATACTGGAAACCAGCGTTCAGGCCCAGTTCCTGATCCCGATGGCGATCAGTCTCGGGTTCGGCATCCTCTTCGCCACCGGCATCACCCTGCTGCTGATCCCGGCTCTCTATATGATCCTGGAGGATATCCGGCGGATGTTCGGATTACGGGAGCACCACGCACACCACGACGCCGGATGATAAAAAAGCCGCCGGGAAACCCCGGCGGCTTGATGACATGATCTCAAGGGTGAATATCTGTCAGGTATTCACCCTTTGTTTATAGCAGGGTAAAGGGAATACTGTTGGCCGCACCATCCCAGGTGTAGCCGGTCGCTACCACATCGGCAGTACTGGCGGTGTAGCTGCCGGGAGTGGTCCCGCCGTTGCCTTTCTTGTTCGGCGCCTGGGTGTTCCAGGTCGCTTCAGCGAGACCATTCACATCGCTCGGCCCGGTCGTCAGCGTGGCTGTCTCCGGCCCGCCAATAACGATAGTCACGGTGGCACTCGGCACCGGCAGTCCGGTCGAACCATCAGTGACCGTGGCACGTACCGTGATTTCGTCACCGGCAGCAAAGCTGGTCTGTTCAACAAACACTGTCACCTGGTTTTTACCCTTGCCGGAGGTCTCGTAAAGACCGGTGAGCAGGGACGCCCCGACGAACTGCGTCTGCCCCGGGGCATCAGGAGTCGCACAGAGGATATTACTGAATCCAGACTCACAGGTCCCGTCGCTGGAGGTCACCTTGTAACAATACTCCAGACCGTTGGTCAGGCCGGTATCGGAATGGGACGTCAGATCTGTGGACGTAATGAACTGTGCTTTTCCGGCCTGGTCATAGTAGAGGTTGTAGCTGATCGCTCCAGCGCCGGACTCGTCCGACCAGCTCAGCTCAACCTGACTGCTGCTCGGGGTTGCACTCAGCAGGGTCGGTGTCGGTGCATTGCAAGACGGAACACCACCGACGGATGCCGACGCCATTACATACGGCGCCGCTGTGGTGACATTCATGTTGTTAAGCCAGAGCTGCCAGATGGTGTCGCCCCAGGCCTTGAGCCCACTGAAGAAGGGGTCGGTCTGAACCAGATAGGGGGCATCGCCGCCGGCACCGGTTTCGCCGAACAGGGTCGGCTGCTTGGGGGTATTATTCTGGTAACCGTTGATCTCCTCTCGCAGGAACTCGATGTATTCGCGGCTGGTGGTCTGATAGTTGAGAGTCACATCCACCTGCGCCAGTCCGGTAGGAATCACGATGCTGACATCGTCATAACCGCCAGCATATTCCGCTGAGCTGTAAAGATTCGGTGCGTCGACTCCGTGGTCGACCGGAACCGAGATCCGGGCAGCAGCATCAGCAATCCGGAAACCCTTGGGCGGAATGCGGTTGTCCTTGTAACGCCCGGTCGCCAGCGCGAAATGAAAGGTCTTGTCTTCGCCGGTCAAAGCGCTGGTCGGCTTCATTTCGTAAACCAGCGCATCGTCATAAACTTCGTTACCAACCACCAAAGCAGTCGGATCGGGCAGGCCTTTGCCATCATAAATAATGTCACTCAGACCTTTGAGGGTGCCGGCAGCATAGTCGTAGGGGTTGACCTCGAAGACCAGCCCGCCGCCGGAATCATAGCCCTTGATATTGAGGAACATGCGCCGGCCTTCAGGGAAACCGGAGATCAGCTTGTGACCGGTCTGGTTCTGCACCTGAAAGCTCAGAGTCCCGTTGCTGGCATTGTAGTTGAGGTTGTTGATGCTGGCGGCCAGTTCCAGCTGCTGCATGGCCCGATCCGCTCCCGCCAGCAGGGCTTCGGCATCGATCCCCAGTCCCTGCCCCATGTCGAGGGTCAGAACCGCGGCGCCCTGGTTCAGCAGGTTGTCGTTGGTGGCATTGTAGTTGGGCGAACCGTTGACGGCACTGGCGAGCACCGTGGAGACCCAGGCGTTGCCGCCGGTCAGGTCATGAATCGGCTGACCGCTGTTCGGATGATCGGTACTCTCGGTTGGGCGGAACACCGCATCGCGCTGGCTGGCACCGGGGCCGACGCCGTCACGCATGTGGCAGTCCTGGCAGGCGGCGATCGCATTCCCGGGCTGAGAGGTATTGAAAACATCGGGAGAGAAAGGTCCTATACCGAGGGCTCCCCCCTGTTGGCCATAATCCGAGAGCATGAACTCGGAGAAGGTACGCTCGACGTGGTAGTAGGAGTAAGCCGCATCGGTCTCGGTCGTCAGCGCTGCCGTCCCGTCCTGCCCCAGGTTGGCAAGGACCGGGTTGGAGACATCGTGACAGGTCGAACACATGTATTTACTTTTGTGATAGCGGCTGTAAAACATATCGTGGCGGGCACTGGCATCGGCAAAACTGGCCCGCTTGCCCCGCACATCATCAAGGAACATCTGCCCGGAACCGCTTTCATCATAATTCGACGATGCGGCTTGATTGTTGATGAAGAAAGGCTGGTCGTTGAACTGCTTGACGCCAGCCGCCAGTCGCTCATCTTCAAGATATGTCGCCAGGGCAGCATCAGCAGACAGCAGGGTCGCCTCATCCCAGTAGCCGGTCCAATCGCTCCCCTCGCGGGTTCCTGCAAATGTCGACTCAAAGAAGGGATCGTACATGCTGTGGCAGACATCGCAATGGACGCCATCAAAATCGGCACCCGTCATCAGCGACGCGTTGGTCGGATCGGAACGGCCCTCGATCCAGCCTTTGGGGAAATGGCAGCGTTCGCAGATGTCTGTGGCGTTGGGGTTGCCGACCGCCCAGATCGAATCCTGCGCGGCGGTGGTCATGCAGGCCCAGAACAGAAAGTCCCGTGAGGCCTGGGCCATCATCGAGCCCTGCCAGTTGAAGGCCGGCTCAACCGCCGGGTTAAAACCGCCATGGCAGTTGGTGCAGCGGGTGGGAGACTCGATATCATTGTCATTCTCAGGGGCCGGCTGGGTGCCGGGCATCCTGACATGGGGGTCCTGTTTGACCGGAACCGGGGTCCAGCCATACGCGGTTGAAAATGCTAACAGCAGACAAAGAACTGTCAACAGGCCATAGAGACACCTCCGCGATACTCTCATTATTACCTCCCTCTCTTCTCCGTTCGTGTGGCAGTGACTTTGTGGAAAAGCGCAACAACGCACTAAAGAAAAAACCGGGCTGCAACCCTCAGGTGCAGCCCGGCCATCTTCTGTCATTGGAAGATCCGAAACTTTCTGCCCCCACCTCGCGGTGGGTTTAGCCTTGATTCATTTATTTTTTTATACAGAGATACTACAGTAAATCTATAACCGCATAAGTTATCTTTAAAACATGAAAAACACAGCTTGTCAATCAAACACACCCTGTTCTAATTTGATTTTAATTCAGATATTTCTCTCCAGCGGCTTGCTTTTTGGTTGGCATTCCCTTATTACTTCCCTGAAAAATGACTGACTGGAGACATTTGCGTGGTGAACGAAAAAGAGCGAAAGCGGCAGCTGAAGTCGACATTTCTTAAATTGACCAGGGCCGCTGGCAAAGCGATCGGGGATTTCAGACTGATCGAAGAAGGGGACCGCATAGCGGTCGGCATGTCGGGGGGCAAAGACTCCTATACCCTGCGTGAAGTCCTCGAGGACCTGCGCCGGAAAGCCCCGGTCAACTTTGAGCTGATTCCGGTCAACATTGATTCGGGTTTTCCCGGCTACCGCAAAGAGGTCATAGTTGAGTTCCTGCGCAAGGAGGGTTTCTCCTGCCATAGCGAAACAACCAACGCCTATGAGATCATCGAGCAGAAGCTGCGCGCCGGGTCTTCTTACTGTGCTTTCTGTGCTCGCTTGCGCCGCGGATCGCTTTACACCCTGGCCGACAGGCTGAACTGCAACAAGATTGCTCTCGGGCATCACCTTGACGACCTGATTGAAACCCTGCTGCTGAACCAGTTTTATGGAGGCACACTGGGGTCGATGAGCCCGAAACTCCAGGCAGACAATGGCAGACACACGGTCATTCGACCGCTGGTTTACGTAGAAGAGTCATTGATCGCTGAATACAGTCGTCTGCGTGGACATGACATAATCCACTGTTCCTGTCCGGTCGAGGGGACGACGGATCAGAACCGGCAGAAGATGAAACAGCTGGTCAAAAACCTTGAGGGGGATATTCCCGAACTGCGTCGCAGCTTGCTCGGCGCGCTGGGGAATGTCCAGCCGCACCGACTGCTCGATCAGGAACTTCAGCTTAGCTTGGGGCACCCACGACCTTTACAGGCAGGGCACACAGGGCAGGCAGCCACCGAGAAACGGCAACAGGGCCAGCAGCAACAGTAAAAATTTAAACATCCAAACCTCCATTTACTAAAAGCTATCAGAATTCAATCTTTTTTCCTACCCAGGAACTTCTTCAATAGCCCACCTTCACCCGACTGTTCTTTGCGCAGGTTGATCAGCCGCAGCTCCCGTAGCGCCTCTGTGCAGCGCGGATTGATCTGCACTGCAAGTTCGAACGATTTTTCCGACTGGCGGTTCTTGTTCAGGGCTCGGTACACGTGACCAAGGTAGAGATAGGTCTCTTCCAGGCGGGGGTTGATTTCGCGGGAACTGACCAGAAGCTTCAATGCCTGCTGCTGCATGTCGTACTGGGTCGGGTCAGATTTGTAGAGCGCCCAGGCGTACTGGGTCAGATACTCAGGCTCTTTTGCGCTCAGTTCGACCGCTTTTTTCAAATATTCAGCGGCATCTTTATAGCGCCTGACCTTTATCAGGGTTCGACCACGCTGGTAGGCCGTTTCCGCTTCGATAACCTGGCTGACATTGATAGTCTTTTTCGGGCCGTTTACCAGTTCGTCCAGGTAACTGGCACTGGCATCCTTGTCGCTGAGCACCGTGTAGGCGTGCGTCAGATATTGAAAGATCTCGTTAACCTTTTCTTCCATCTCCTGCGACAGCCCGAAACCGAGAAACCGGTCGGGGTGGCACTCTTTTGCCATCCGGTAGTAAGCGCGCCGCACCTCGTCTGCGCTGCACTGCCGGGTGAGGCCGAGCGCCTGGTAATAATCCGCCTGCAGAATCCGATTGTAATAGTCGAGAATCTTCTTTCTGAGCTGCTCGTCCTGAGGCTGTTCTCTGCGCCTTTTCTCCTGGCCCCTCGCATCTAGCGTCGCTGCTGCTGCTGAACTGGCCGTCACCATCCCCGACAGAAGTAGCGCGGCAAGCACCTGCTGCACCTCGGTCCGTGATAAGGGATATCGGTGCAGCACCTGCTCCAGGGTCAGGTCGCCCAGGCATTCCTCGAAGATCTCTTCTCCACGCCTGTTCAGACCCATTTCCTGAAACCTGAACAGCGGATTTTTGGCCTGGTCCAGGAACTCGCTGCTGTATGGCGCAAGATAACGATTGATCCGCTCGGCAGACCAGTAGCGGCTGACCCCCTGTAAAATCAGGGCGGCCGGGGACAGCTCAATTTCGGTGACGCTTTTCTTGAAGTTCTTGGCGGCGGAGAACTGATAATGGCCGGATTGCCAGGCAAATACGGAGAGCAACTTTTCCGTTACCTGCCGGGTCAACGCCTCATGCAGCTCCTCAGGAGTCAGCAGACCCATCTCAATCAGGGCCGTCCCCTGCAGACGCTTGCTTTTCCTGCTCTGCTCAATGGAGCGGTCGCAATCCTCCTGAGTGATTATCTTGTCTTTAACGAGCATCTGGCCAAGGCATTCATTGAGAATGTTGGAGCGGGCAAAGATAGGGTAGCCGCCCTTAAAATAGATGACCTTTTTGGTCTCCTCCCTCTGCAGGGTCAAAATCCCGGTAGTTTTCTTGCTGTAGAGCTGATTCAGCAGAACCGGCAGAGCATGTTCCGAAAGCTGACCGCTCAGCGTTTTTTTCTCTGCGTCCTCCATTCCGGGGCGTGCAAAGAAAGTGTCCAGCAGCCAGTACAGGTCCTCCACCTTGAAAGGTTTGAGGAGGAACTCAGTCGCCCCGTATTCCTGCTTCGCTTGCTCAATCTGTTCGGTGCTGTGAAACATGGCGGTCATCATCACCACCGGCAAATCGCGGGTTTTGTCCTGTTGGCGCAGTGCGCTGCAGATCGCCGGCCCAGATATCTCCGGCATATTGATGTCAATCAATGCCAGGTCATAATCACCCTTGAGCAGCTGCTGCAGTCCGACCGCCCCACGGTCAGCAACGTCGACCTGCATATCCCTGGCGCTCAGCGCTCTATCCAGAAAGGAGCGAATCCCCCGGTCATCATCTATGACCATCACCCTTTTACTCATTTATGACCCCTCTCGACACAGGACTCATCCAGATAGCGCTCAAACAGGGCTCGGATTGATTCCGTGGTCTGACGATATTCGTCCAGAAACTTGCTTTCCGGGGCTACCGGTTTCGGCTGGTAGCCCAGGCTCAGTGCCACCCGCCGCATGCTGCCCTGATCTCCTGAGAGCTGGCTGATCGACTGGTCATGGATCAGACGCAGTTTATTTTCCACCCTGCGCAGGAATTTATAACCCTTGATCAGGGTATTGCTCTCCTGCTGCGGGATCAGTTCAAGGTGGGCAAGCTGCTTCAGAATCCTCAGCGTATTCTGGTTGCGCAACTCAGGATACCGGCCCCCATACACCAGCTGCATATACTGGGTCAGAAACTCGATATCAACGAGGCCACCCCGCCCCGTCTTGATATTGAATCGATCATGCTCTTCGCGGGCAATCTCTTTCTCCATCCGGCCCCGCAGCCGATATATTTCCGACTTCAGATTGTCCGGCAAAGGGCGTTCAAACGTCAACTGCTCAATCAGCTTCTGGCAGCGGCGACAGAACGCTTCAGGCCCGCTGACCAGCAGGGCCTTGGTCATCGCCTGCCGTTCCCAGGGCTGCGCAGATTCCTGATGGTAGTTCTCGAAAGCGCTCAAGTTCGTCACCAGAGGACCCTGATTTCCGGATGGCCGCAGACGGGTGTCGATCTTATACACATAACCTTCCCGGGTCACCAGGGTCAGCGCGGTAATAATTCGCTGGGCCAGGCGAGCAAAATAATCCCGGTTGTTGATGCTGCGAAATCGCTCAGGATCCGTCCCCGCACAGGGCCGGGTCTGTCCTTCTCCGGCATAGATGAAAATGATATCGAGGTCGGAATGATAGGTCAACTCCAGGCCGCCCAGTTTTCCCATCCCGACTATCGCAAAAGGGGCCTCGGTATTCGTCTCCGCAACAGTCGGTATTCCATAGCGGGGCGCGAGTTCATGCTTGCCCATCTGCACCGCCTGATCGAGGCAGACACTGGCCAGCCATGACATCTGCACGGTCCCCTCAGTCTGGCCGATCTGCCCCTGCAGATCGTTCAGGGCAATCCGCAGAAACTCTTCATTCCGGTAACGGCGCAGGATATCGAGCTGATTCTCGTAATCGACTGCGGCCGCCATCTGCTCCGCCAGTTCTTCGGCCATGGTCTCCTGGGTTTTGAAGGAGAGGGCATAAGAACTGGGGACCATGGTATCGAGCAATTCCGGTCGCTGGATGAAAATCCGCGAGAGCAGCTTGCTCGAACCAAACAGGGTAACCAGCAGCTTGACAGTCTTGGGGTTCTCCGCCAGCAGGGCAAAAAATGAGGTTTTAGCTCGTAAAATCCGCAGGAAATTTTCCAGATTGTTGAGTGCCTGATCAGGGCTGGGGGAATTGAGCAATTCGTTCATCATCTGCGGAGCCAGACGCTTGAGACAGCGGCCACCCCTCTCGGTAAGCCGATAATCAGGGCTACCACCACGTAATATCTGAAGTGACTCGTAGGCTCCGTCGACATTCTTGAAGCCGTTTGCTTCGAGGGCATCCTTGACCAGATCGGGGTCCGAATCCGCATCGAGAATAAGACCGACCTCAGGCCGAACGGTCTCCTGCTCTTCCTCGGTGGAATGGAACAGATCGTTAAAGATTCCATTGACCCCGGCCCGATGTTTTTCAAGCTCCTCGAGGAAAGCCGGTTCGTCGGCAAAGCCACAGCGCCGCGCAAGGGTCCGCATCTCTTCCGATTTTTTCGGCAGCGAGTGAGTCTGACGTTCCTGGACAATCTGGATTCTGTGCTCGACGGTCCGCAGCAATCGGTAGGCATCGCTCAACAAGCGCTCTTCAACGTCACTGATCAGGCCTTCCTGAAGTAACAAATGCAGCGACAAAAGAGAGTTTTTCTCACGCAGGTGGGGCTTCTGCCCCGCATTGATAAGCTGCAAGGCCTGGATAAAGAACTCTATTTCCCGAATTCCGCCCCGACCCAGCTTCAGATTGAATTCGCCTTCCTGCTTGCGATTGAGACTGGCGTTGATCTTCTTCTTCATCACCTGGATGTCCTCGATCATGCCGAAATCGAGGTACCGCCGGTAAATAAAGGGCTCCAGTCGTGCCAGCAATTCTTCTCCCAGGCTCAGGTCCCCGGCCACCGGACGGGCCTTGAGCATCGCCGCCCGTTCCCAACTCTGTCCCCAGGACTCATAATAGAGTTCGGCAGCGCTGACAGAAACCGCCAGGTCGCCATTGTTCCCATCGGGACGCAACCTGGTATCCACCCTGAACACAAAACCATCTTCGGTCACCTGGCCAAGCGCTCTGGTCAGCAGCTCCGCCAGTTTAACAAAATAACGATGCAGTTCGATTCCGGAGGCCTCTTTCGAGCCGCCAGCGGTTATGCCCTTGGGCGAGGAATAGCAGTAGATCAGATCAATATCGGAGGAAAAGTTCAGCTCACGCCCACCGAACTTGCCCATCCCGAGGACACAGAAGGTGGCAGGCTGCACACCCTCTTCCGTCTCTTCCAGTGGCTCGCCATACTCCTCCTGCAATTGCAGCGAACAGATCTCGAAGGAACGCTGCAAGCTCGCCGCCGCCAGCGCGGACAGCTCTGCAGTCGTCTCTTCGAGGCCCGCCAGGCCGCAGAGGTCGCGACTGCCGATGCGCAGGATCTGCTCATTTTTGAAGCGCCTCAGTTCCCGTTTCAGATCGGCAAACCCACTCTGGTCCGGAACGCGCCCACGCAGCTCCATCAGCATCTGTGCTTCATCGCAGGAGGTATCGATTTTTTCCTCAAGGAATAACCGGCTGAAGCAATCCCCCTCGCGACAGAAGAGTCCAGCCAGAAACGGTGAGCCGCCAAGCACCTTTAGAAGCTGATCGCGGCGCAAATGCGAGCGGATAACTGAGCGGAACTGCTGCGGATCAGCGACTTCCATGCAGCGTTCCAGCAGGTTCAGCGCCAGATCAGGATCGGCACTGCGTAATGAAGCGTCGAGGATATCGCCCAGCAGATCCAGGTCCGCCAGTTCTTCATGAATCAGGCGCAGGTTGGTCGCGCTGCGCTCCACCACCGTCAGCTGCAGTTTTTTGAGCAGGGAGACCAGGTTCGCGTTGGTCTCCTGCGCCAGCGCAGCCGCTAATTCCTCTCGTTCAACCGTCCTTACGCTCATGCGTAGCAACCTTTATCCTGTTCGGCTATCGGCCAGCTTCTTAAGTTGCTGGAGGTAATCACCCTGAGCGACCCCCCGTTCCGTGACAATCGCCGTCACCAGCCGGTTCGGCGTCACATCGAAAGCCGGGTTCCGCACCGCAACCCCCTCCGGGGCCAGTTGCTGTTCGCCGAGGTGGGTAATCTCCCGCGCGTCCCGCTCCTCGATCGGAATCTGCGAACCATCGTCGAGGCTCAGATCGATGGTCGATATCGGCGCGGCGACATAGAAGGGAATGTTGTGCTCCCGGGCCAGAATCGCCACGGTGTAGGTGCCGATCTTATTGGCCACATCGCCATTGGCGGCAATCCGGTCGGCACCGACGATCACGCAATCGATCTCACCCTTGCTCATCAGGTAACCGGCCATGTTATCGCAAATGAGAGTCACCGGGATTTTATCCCGTTGCAGTTCCCAGGCGGTCAACCGGGCACCCTGCAGAAACGGCCGGGTTTCATCGGCAATCACCGAGATTTTTTTTCCGGCGGCCACCGCCGCCCGGATCACGCCGAGCGCGGTTCCGTAGCCTGCGGTGGCCAGAGCCCCGGCGTTGCAGTGGGTCAGGACCCTCGCACCATCGGCGATCAGATGCTGACCCTGACGCCCCAGCTTGATGCAGAGTTGTTCATCTTCCTGGGTAATTGCCAGAGCCTCGTATTCCAGACCTATTTTCAGCTCCAGAACACTCCGATCCAGGTTGGCACGGGCAAACGACTGCATCCGCTCCAGCGCCCAGAACAGGTTGACCGCCGTTGGCCGCGTGGCAGCCAGCACAGCGCAAACTTTTTCAAATTCGGCGAAAAAGGCCTCGCTCGATTCGGTTTCGATATCGCGGGCACCGAACCAGGCGCCGATCGCCGCGGCGACCCCGATGGCCGGCGCACCGCGCACCACCATGCTGCGAATCGCTTCCGCAACCCCCTGGTAGTCTTGGTAGTCATGCCAGACCTCTTCAGCCGGCAACAGCCGCTGGTCGAGCATCTGGCAGACCCCATTGAAAAAACGGATCGGACGAATGGCACTGTTATCGATCTGACAACCGGACATGCAGCTCTCCCTTACTCGGCAGATAGTTTCTTTTGTAACAGTTGGTTCACCATACCGGGGTTGGCCTTCCCTTTGCTGGCCTTCATCACCTGACCGACGAAGAAACCGACCAGCTTCTCCTTGCCCCCCTTCAGTTCTTCGAACTGGCCCTGGTTGGCCGCTATCACCTCGTCGAGAATCGCTTCAATAGCCCCGGTATCGGAAACCTGCTTCAGCCCTTTCTCGTCGATCACCTGGTCGGCCGTCTTGCCGGTCTGCCAGATCTCGTCGAAAACCGTCTTGGCAATCTTCCCCGAGATGGTGTTGTCATCGATCCGTCGCAGCACCCCGGCAAGCTGCTCCGGAGAAACCGGGCACTCAGTGACCGGGATAGCCTTCTCATTCAGGGATCGCAGTACATCACCCATCACCCAGTTGGCGCAAAGTTTGGCATTGCCGTGCAGCGCGACCAGCGCTTCAAAATATTCCGCGACCTCCCGCTCGGCGGAGATGACCCCGGCGTCGTAGGCCGGCAGCCCCAGCTCTTCCTGATAACGGGCCAGCTTGGCGGCCGGCAGCTCTGGCAAGCCGTCACGTACTGCAGCAATCCAGTCATCGGAGACCACCAGCGGAACCAGGTCAGGATCGGGGAAATAGCGGTAATCGTGCGCTTCTTCCTTGCCGCGCATGGAACGGGTAGTCCCGCTGTCGGCATCGAACAAGCGGGTTTCCTGAACCACCTTGCCCCCCTCATCGATCAGGTCCGCCTGGCGCTCAACCTCGTATTCGATCGCCTGCTTGATTAAACGGAACGAATTCAGATTTTTCAACTCGGCGCGGGTCCCGAGCTCAACCTGCCCCCAGGGCCGTATCGACACATTGGCATCGCAACGGAAACTGCCTTCCTCCATATTGCCGTCGCAAACCCCCAGGTAGACCACGGTCTGGTGCAGTTGCTTGAGGTAGGCGATTGCATCATCGGCACTGCGCATATCCGGTTCGGATACGATTTCGAGCAGCGGAGTGCAGGCCCGGTTGAGATCAACGGAGGAGCTGCTCCCGTCACTGTGGAGCAGCTTTCCAGCATCCTCCTCCATATGTATCCGGGTGATGCCGATTTTTTTTAGCCCATCCTCTTCGGTTTCAATCTTCAGGCAGCCATGTTCACAGATCGGCAGCTCAAACTGCGAGATCTGATATCCCTTGGGCAGATCAGGATAGAAATAGTTCTTGCGGGCAAAGATCGAACGGGGAGCGATCTGGCAATTGGTCGCCAGCCCAGCCTTGATTGCGTCCTCAACCACCTGCTTATTCAGCACCGGCAAGGCCCCTGGCAAGCCGAGGCATACCGGACAGGTCTGGCTGTTAGGCTGCTGGCCGAAATCCTTGGAGCAGCTACAGAAAATCTTGGTTTTTGTCGTCAGTTGGACATGCACTTCCAGCCCGATGACCACTTCATATCTGGGATTCATATCAGCTTACTCCACTCTCAATCCGCAGCCAGTTCGGGGAACCGGCCGTTCCAATCCGTTGCATTCTCGAAGGCCCAGGCAGCCTGCAGGATCTCACTTTCCGCAAACGGTTTACCGATCAACTGCAGACCGATCGGCAATCCCTCACGACTTATCCCGCATGGCAGACTGAGGCCACAGGTACCCGCCAGGTTGACCGGAATGGTAAAAATGTCAGAGAGGTACATCTGCAACGGATCGTCCACCTTCTCACCGATTTTGAATGCCGGAGTCGGCGCCACCGGGGTTAAAAGCAGGTCCACCTGCTCGAAGGCATCGAGAAAGTCCTGACGGATCAGGGTCCGGACCTTCTGTGCCTTAAGATAATAGGCATCATAATAGCCGGAGGAGAGCGCGTAGGTGCCGAGCATGATCCGTCGTTTGACCTCGTCACCGAAGCCGGCGGCGCGGGTCCTCTGGTACATGCCGATCAACCCTTCGCCCTCATCCTTGCGCACCCCGAAGCGTACGCCGTCATAACGGGCCAAATTGCTTGACGCCTCGGCAGTCGCGATCAGGTAATAGCAGGCGACCGCATAATCGGTGTGCGGCAGGCTGACTTCGACAATCTCTGCACCAAGGGCTTTATAGGATTCGATGGCCGCATCGATGGCGTGCTTGACGGCCGGGTCGAGACCGTCGATAAAATATTCTTTCGGCAGACCGATCTTCTTCCCTGTTATTCCATCTTTCATCGTGGCCCGGTAATCGGGCACCGGAGTATTGACCGAGGTCGAGTCTGCCGGATCGTAACCCGCAACAGAGCCGAGCATAATCGCGCAGTCCTCGACATCGCGACCAACCGGCCCGACCTGGTAGAGGGACGAAGCATAGGCGATCACACCGTAACGGGAAACCCGGCCGTATGTCGGTTTGAGGCCGACGACACCGCAGTGTGAAGCCGGTTGACGAATTGAACCACCGGTATCGGTGCCGAGGGTCGCCACCGCCTGCCGAGAGGCCACCGCGGCGGCGCTCCCCCCCGATGAGCCCCCCGGAACCCGCCCATTGTCCCAGGGGTTACGGACCGGCCCGGCGGCGCTGTTTTCGTTGGAACTGCCCATGGCAAATTCGTCCATATTCAGCTTGCCGAGGATAACCGCGCCGCGCTGCTTCAGCTTCGCCACCACTGTTGCATCATAAGGAGCGATATAGTTGTCGAGAATTTTCGACCCGCAGGTGGTCCGCAGTCCTTCGCTGTTGAATATATCCTTCAGCGCCAGGGGTATTCCGGTCAACAGCTCTCCAGTGCCTTCGGCCAACCTTTTATCGGCTGCGGCTGCATCGACCAGAGCCTCGTCTGGACAGATGCTAATATAGCTGTTGATCTCTTGATTGGTCATTTCAATCCGCTGCAGAAACGCCTCTGTCAATTCAACAGAGGTGATCTCTCCGCTCGCCAGGCGCTGCGCCAGCTGATGAATGGTCTGATCAGTCAGTTGCATATTAACTCCACATTTATTCGATAACTTTGGGCACTTTGAAGCAGTCTCCGGAGGGCTCCGGGGCGTTCTGTAATGCCCAGGCTACTCCCCGAGATGGTCTCACTTCATCGGGACGGAAGGCATTTTCCATCGGAACGGCATGGGACGTCGGCACTATCCCTTCTGTATCCAGTTCATTCAATTTCTCCACGTAGCCGAGGACAGCGTCCATCTGCTCCGTCAACGCATCCAGTTCCTGCGGCTCCAGGGCCAGCCTCGCCAGCCGGGCAACATGCTCGACTTCCTGACGACTTATCTTCATAGCAACTCCTTTACTCTTCTCCAGATTAAATCCAGATTTTTCGGGCACCCCAATGGCAGCATCACTTGTCATTCGCAGCGCCAAAATCAGCCACGCAATCCTGCTGCTCAAAACTGCCTGGCATCACACTCAAGCGCCTGTACTATTTCGCTGGCGTCAGCCGCAGAATAATCATCTGCGAGCAGCGCCTGATAGTAGAACTCCAAAATCTTTTTCGCCTGAACCGACTTTCTGCGGCCGGAGTGATAACCGTAGAGTCTCCGCACCAGCGGCTCACGGGTCGGTTCAAGACGAATCCCTTCCTGCAGCAACGCCGCCGCTTCTTCTCCGGCATCGTCACGCAGCAACAGGTCACTCCAGGACTCAACCATGTCCAGCCGCAGTTCGGTTAGCCTCTGCTGCTCAACGAACAGTTCATCGGGTAAATCCTGCCCGGCCAGAAACGTTCCCTGCCAGAAATGGTTCGCGGTCCTGAACGCAAGCCCCGCCTGCCATAATTCCTGGCGACGCAGATGCAACTGGCCTTTTTTTACCGAGTCGTCGAACTGTTGGCAATCAGCACAAATATTGCGCAGGATCAGTACTCCCCTCTCGAGAACCAGATAATCGCGAATCGACCCGCACAGCAGTGCAGCATCAAGGGTCTTACGCAAACGCGAAAAGTTACTGTCAAAACTGGCTCTCGCCCTGGTGCTGGAACTTTCAGGCCAGAGCAGTCCCAACAGATGGTCGAGTCCGAGTCTGTGGTTGGGCGCCATAAGCAGGAGGATCAGAAGTTGACGTGAGAGACTGCCCAATTCGCTGCAATCGAGAATCTTCTTCCCCTGCTGATATATTTCAGAGCGGCCCAGGGTCTTGATTTCAAGCAGCGGCAGCAAGGCGCCGTCAGCCTGGACGGTACAGGTCAAATGATGCTGTGCCATTCTTTCGGCCCAGTCCGGAGTCACCTGCTGCTGCACCGCGAGCGGCAAAAGGCGCCGCAGCAGCGCCGGGGTCAACAGAAAGAAATGCTGCTGCTTTTTCTGTTCCAGCAGTTCAAGCAGCTGCTGCAATGGCGCCAGTGCAGCCTGCTCCAGTTGCCGACACAAACAGAGCGCGGCCTGCTGGGCGAAAATCGCGGGGCGCAAAAGTACTTCATCCTGGGCAACAGAGAGCTCCAGCGCCTGCTGCAAAAGCTGCTCTGCCCGGAGATAGTCACCCGTTTGGGTAAAACAGCTCGCTGCAATTATTTTGCTCTGCAGAACGTGGCGCAATCCACCCTGTTTATCAAGCAACTCTAGCGATCTCTGCAGGTCGGAACGAATGCTGTGGTGTTTTTCACTCTCCCCGCACCAGAGCAGAGCCCGATACTGGAGCATCATCCCCTGCAGGTGAGGATTGCACACCACAAAATCTTCTTCGGCACAAACGTCCAATCGATCTCGGACCAAGTGCTGCTGCCCCTCTGCCAGCAGCACCTCCACCAGGAACCGACAGAGAATCGGACCGATGGTGTTCTGCTGCAGATATGACCGGCCCAGGGCAAGCTCCAACCGCTGGTGCAACTCATGGAAATTTGCATAATCCCCCGTGCGGAGCAACAGATCACAGCTCATCACCTGTTGCAACACGCGACATGGATCTGCCTGCGGAAGCTCAGCGATCAGCGCGTGACTCGCTTCCAACTCGGCAACAGCCAGTGGATAGCGGGCCTGCAATAATCCCAAGTAGGCCAAGAACAACCGCAAAGGCACCTGCAGTTCAACAGATGAGGACTTGATAGCAAATTGTAGCCCCTCCCGCACATGCAGGTCAGCAGAGGCCAGATCCTGATTGAAAAAAATCGCCCCGATGGCCAGGGCGCCATGTCCGCTGGCCTGATAGAAGCTGTCAAGCTGCTCCTGATACTGGCTGAGAATTTCTTCAATACGGAGCACTGCCTCCGCCCCCAGGCTGAAATTTGCGCCAGCGATCAGGCATTGCACGACCTGAAAAGTCAGCGCCAGCAGTTCACCATGCACCTCCCGGGTCGCGACAAAACGGGTCCGCGCCAGCTCCAGCCATTCATGCGCCTCCTGCGGTTGCCGCTGCTGCTTGCTGATTCCGCTAAACAGTGCCAGCCAGCCACGCTTGGCCGCCATCTCCTGCGGAATCCGCTCCATGACATCGGCCAGTCCCGGCAACCACTTTCCGGCAACCAGAGCGATGCCATACTGACTGAGCAGCAATTCAGCCTCGGAGAAGAGTCCGGCAGTCTGCAGATAGTTCAGAGCAATCAAAGGTTGGCCCTGCTGCAGATACCAGTCAGCAGCCATACCATGAACCTCACCACGTTCCTGCTCGGTCAGAGCTAATTCGGCCTGCCTGCGGAACCTTTCTCGGAGGGTCTCCTGCAGCCGGAACCGGTCAGCCGCATGATCCTGATCGAGGAAAAAATTATGCCGCCAGAGATAATCGAGAGCCCCCTCGATATCGGAAATCTCCGCCAGCCGTTCTGCCAGCCCCAGCGGAATCTCTTCCAGCAAAGCCAGCTTCAGAACCGTACGGCGCCAGCGCAATGGCATTTCCTGAAACAGCTGACCGCTGAACTGTTCAATGTTGAACTGGCTGTCCTCGGGCAAGCGACTGCTCAGTTTAAGTGCGAGCTCGCGGTCTTCTTCGGCAACGGCGTCGCCACCAGCCAGAAGAAGTCCGCTCAGCCAGCGCAAGTTGGAGGTTTTCACCGCGACCTGTCGGCGCAGTTCGGTGTTGCTCTTGATCAGCTGTTTTTCGTTCTGCCGCAGACGCAGCATCACCCTGATCCGGGCCAGCATCTCCACATTGCTGATTGGCTGTGATATGAAATCATAGGCGCCCGCCTCCAACCCCTCGGCCCTCAGTTGGGCCGTCGCGATATGTGCTGTCATCAGCACTACGGGAGTCTGGCACAGGCGCGGATCCTCCTTGAGCTGACGACACAGTTCCAGGCCGCTGGTCACCGGCATCTGGACATCGACAAAGGCTCCGTCGATCTCGTTCTGCTGTGCCAGCTCAAGCGCTGCGGCGGCGCTCTCTGCGGTCAATACCCGAACCTGAGGCAGATCCATCTCGACAATCTGCGCCAGCAGCGAAAGATTGGTCGGATTATCATCAACCAGCAGCAAGTTAAACAGTTGGTTTCCCTCTTTCATCTCATCCCCTCACCCAGAAAGCACGCTAGGCCGGCTCCAGACCGGCAAATTTCAACAGCAGCTTCTTCGACCCGACACTGTTGAAATAGATTGTCACCTTCTGATTTTCCCCGCTTCCCTCCAGTCGACAGACCTTACCGACCCCGAACTTTACATGCCGGACCCGCATCCCCAGCTGCAGACCTTCCTCAGCGTCGGGAACCACCTCAACCTCGGCAAACGGCTTCTCCGCTTCCTCGGCGATCGTTTCTTCAATGGCCAGCTCAAACAGTCCAGCGAGGTTATGCTGACTGGCTGCGACTTTGTTGACCACCGGCTCCTCGTCAAACAGGTGCGTCGGGATTTCCGCCAGAAAACGGCTCGGCGGATTGAACTGGTAGGTACCATAGATCCGACGTCTTCTCGCCCTGGTGAGGTAGAGCTTTTCCATTGCCCGGGTCATGCCGACGTAACAGAGACGACGTTCCTCTTCGAGTGCATCGCCATCGTCAACAGTGCGGGAGTGGGGAAACAGTCCCTCTTCCATCCCCGCCATGAAAACAACGGGAAATTCGAGACCCTTGGCGGCGTGCAGGGTCATAAGGGTAATTCGCTCGTCGGACCGGTCATAGGCATCCAGGTCGGTCACCAGCGCCACCTGCTCCAGGTAATCCTGCAACGACCCGGCAATCACCTGATGCTCCTCCATTCCGGCCTTGAGCTCTTCCAGGTTCTGCAGCCGATCCCTGGCGTCCTCTGTCGCCTCTGCCCGCAGCGATGGTCCGTAACCGGTCTTCTCGATAATTTCAGCCGTCACTTCGGGATAGTCCATATGCTGCAGCATCTCTCTAAACGACTGCATCAGAGCGACGAATCCGGCCACCTTTTTAGCTGTTGCCGCGGCCAGCACGCCCCGCTCCAAAGCCAACGAGCAGGCGGGATAAAAGCCCCCGGCTTCAGCTTCAAACAGAGCTATTTTCTCCACCGTCGCATTGCCGATACCCCGCGGCGGCACATTGATAATCCGGCGCGTCGCCAGACTGTCGGTCGGGTTCGCCAGGGTTCGCAGATAGGCCAGGATGTCCTTGATCTCCATCCGGGAGAAAAATTTTACCCCGCCCACCATTATATAGGGGATACCTTCCCGAACCAGCGCCTCTTCAAAGGAGCGGGACTGGGCATTGGTCCGGTAAAAGACCGCGATCTCCTGTGCCCGTCGTCCGGCCTGTTTCAACCGGCCGATCTCAGCGGCAACGAAACGCGCTTCCTCCAGATCGTCGGTCAGCTCTTCCAGGGTCACAGGATCCCCCGCTGGGTTTTCAGTCCAGAGGGTTTTACCCTTTCGTCCCCGGTTCTGCGCCACCACCTCGCCGGCCGCCGCCAAAATGGTCTCGGTTGACCGATAATTCTGCTCCAGTCGAATGATCCGGGCATCCGGGAAATCACGTTCAAAGCCAAGGATATTGCCGATATCGGCGCCGCGCCAGGCATAGATCGACTGGTCATCATCCCCAACGACACAGAGGTTCGCGCCATCCCCCGCCAACAGCCGAATCAACCGATACTGGACCTGGTTGGTATACTGAAATTCGTCGATCAGGATATGTTGAAACCGCTGCCGATACGTCTCCAACACCTGCGGATGCTGTTCAAACAACTGGACAGTGTACAGCAGCAGGTCGCCAAAATCGAAAGCATTCGCCTGCCGTAAACGCTCCTGGTAACGGGCATATATCCTGACCGGGATTTCATCCTGGAAGCCTGCCGTTGCCAGCTCCTCGGGGAACTCGCCACGGTTCTTGGCATTGTCGATATAGACAGCGGCCGCCCGTGGCTTCAAGGTTTTTTCGCTGATTCCAAGCTCCTTGAGCACATCCTTGAGCAGGCGGAGCTGGTCACTGTCATCATAGATGGTAAACGATCCGCTGAAACCGATCGCTTCCGCCTCGCGGCGCAGAATTCGAACGCAACTGGCATGGAATGTCGCAACCCAGGGGGAGTCCCCCCCACCCAGCAACTGTTCGACCCGCTCGCGCATCTCCGCAGCAGCCTTGTTGGTGAAGGTCACCGCGAGAATCTGCCAGGGGGGCACCCCCCGTTCACGAATCAGGTGGGCAATCCGGTGGGTCAGAGCCCGGGTCTTGCCCGAGCCGGCCCCGGCCAACAGAAGCAAGGGCCCCTGGTCATGAAGAACCGCCTGCACCTGCGGCTGATTCAACCCGGTCAGCAGATCAGTCATCGCTGTCCCCCAGGGTCTTGCTCATCAGCTCCCGGTTATAGGCAGAGACCATATCGCGTCGCGAGATAATACCGTGGAGTTTGCGGTGGGTCTCCCGGTCAACCACCGGCAACTGCTCAATATTGCGGTAACCGATCCGGCGCATGGCGGTATCCAGGTCCTCCTCGGCGTGCACGGTAATGACATCGGTTGTCGCCAGCTCCTTGACCACCACCAGATCCATCAGATCCTTCTCAAAAACAACCCCCATGAAGTCCTGGACCGAAATGATCCCGGTCAACTCACCAGCGGCATTGACCAGCGGGAAATTGGTGTGGTGGGTCCGTTCGATGAAACGGGCGAAGTCACCCAGCGGCATATTCTCCGGAACCGTCTCAACCCGGTGCGACATCACCTCGCCGACCGCCAGCCCCTTCATGATGTTACGTTCCTTACCCGCTTCCAGGTCAATACCGGCGCGGGTCAGCTCGACGGTCTCCAGGCTGTCCTTTTTCAGGTGCCGGGCAATTGCCGTACCGATCACGCAAGCCAGCATAATCGGCACGATGACCTCGTAACTGTCGGTGATTTCGAAAAGCAGAAAAATAGCGGTCATCGGCGAATGGGTTGCTGCAGCGAGAAATGCACCCATCCCGACCAGGGCATAAGCACCGGGGAACAGGCCGAAGGTTGGAAACAGCAGGTCCATCAGATGGCCAAAGGCCCCTCCGGAGACGGCACCCAGGAACAGACAGGGGGCAAACATCCCCCCCGGCAACCCGGAGCCGAGGGTGATCGACGTAGCGATCATCTTGGCCGCCACCAACAGGCCGAGCAGGTACCAGGTATGGTCTCCGTACAGCACCTCGGTCATGAACTCGTAGCCGTTGCCGAACACCTGTGGCAACGCAATACCGATTATCCCGACACAGAGGCCTCCAAGCACCGGCTTGGCCAGTTTCGGCAGTTTGATCGCATCGATCCGATCCTTGATCCGGAAATGAACATCAATGAACCCGGCCGCCAGCCCGCCGATGATGATGCCGAGCAGCAGATAGAGCAGCAGCTCCCAGAAGCTGCCCATCAGGTAGGGGGGCGCCACCAGTTCCGAGGTATTACCGAGCAATGCCCGCGAAACCACCGTCGCCATGGCACTGGAAATGACGATCGAGGTGAAACTGGCCAACTCAAAGGATGACAGCAGAACGATTTCCGTTGCGAAGAACACGCCGGCGATCGGCGCGTTGAAGGTTGCCGCTACGCCGGCCGCGGCGCCGCAGGCAACCAGCACCTTGAGACGGTCCCCGCTCATCTTGAAGCGCTTGCCGAACTGGCTGCCGATGGTACCGCCGATAATCGCAATCGGTCCTTCCTGACCAGCGCTGCCACCGGTTCCCAGGGTGATCGCCGCCCCGAGTCCGCGGGTAAAGAGCGGTCGCATCGGCAGCTTGGCCCCCTTCAGGTTCACCCTGACCAGAAATCCGGCAAACCCGCCTTTCAGATCCTTGTTAAAAAAGACCCAAAGCGGGACCACCAGCAAACCACCGACGGCCGGTAGAAACATCACCAGAATCCGCTGAGGAGACCAATGCTCCAGGGAAATCTGGAACAGTGCGAGGCTCTGTTCCACCACCAGCCAGTGGATCAGGTCAATGGTCTGCCGGAACAGATAATTACCCAGCCCACCGAGCATGCCGATCAGCACGGCCAGGACAATCAGGAAGGTGTTGTCACTGATGCGGAAACGGTTCAACAGCTGCAGGACACCTTTCTGCAGCTGTTGAGCTACGGAAAAATTCAAAAGAAGTTACTCCACGGTCACGCTTTTAGCCAGGTTACGCGGCTGATCCACATCGGTCACCTTGAGCACGGCGACATGGTAAGCCAGCAGTTGCATCGGCACCGAAGTCAGGATCGGCATCAGGTCATCCGTCGTCTCCGGCAGTTCAATCAGGGCGTCACACTGGTCAACAAGACCCGGTTCGGCGGCAGTCGCCACGGCGATGACCCGGCCACCCCGGGCGCGCACCTCTTCCATGTTGGAAACGACTTTTTCATAGGTCGCATTGCGCGGCAGCAGGACCACCACCGGCATGTGCTCGTCGATCAGGGCAATCGGGCCATGCTTCATCTCACCGGCCGGGTAGCCTTCAGCATGAATATAGGAAATTTCCTTCAGCTTCAAAGCCCCTTCCAGGGCGATCGGATACTGGTTGCCGCGGCCGAGGTAGAGAAAGTCCCGCGCCATCATGAACTGGCGGGCGATCTCCTCGGTATGAGCATCAACCTCCAGGGCCTCTTCAAGCTTGCGCGGCAGGGTCACCAGCTCCCCGATCAGCTCACGGCACTG
Organism: Desulfuromonas sp.; assembly: GCA_002869695.1. GTDB lineage: Bacteria > Desulfobacterota > Desulfuromonadia > Desulfuromonadales > Geopsychrobacteraceae > BM509. The sequence goes on from PKUD01000210.1 coordinate 60,496, forward strand.
CTCAACCGGAAGGATATTGCGGGCGCGACCGATCCGCAGCGCCAGCAGGTAAAGCGCAACCAGTTGAGTGGTGAACGCCTTGGTCGAGGCGACACCGATCTCCGGCCCTGCGTGGGTATAGATCACCCCGTCACTCTCCCGGGCAATCGAGGAATCAACCACGTTACAGATACAGACCGCCCGACCACCCTTGCCCCGCGCTTCGCGCAGCGCCGCCAGGGTGTCAGCGGTCTCGCCGCTCTGACTGATCAGCACGGTCAGACTACTGGCGGAGATGATCGGGTCGCGGTAACGGAACTCGCTGGCAATATCGACCTCGACGGGAATTCGGCAGAGCTTTTCCAGATAGAATTTCCCCACCAGCGCCGCATGCCAGGAGGTGCCGCAGGCGACAACGAATATTTTTTCCAACCGATTCAGGTCCGCATCATCCAGCCCCAGGTCTTCGAGGTAGACATCCCCCTCATCGTTGCGCAAGCGCCCGGCAATGGTGTCGGCCAGCGCACGCGGCTGCTCATAGATCTCTTTGAGCATGAAGTGCTTGTAACCACCCTTCTCCGCCATCAGCGGACTCCAGGTGATGGTCTTCGACGCCCGCTCGATCGGAGACCCGGCCAGATCACTGAGCTGCATACCGGCGGGGGTAAAAACGACGATCTCGCCATCTTCCAGGAAAACCATTTCGCGGGTGTGAGAAAGCATCGCCGGGATATCGGAAGCGACGAAATATTCGCCCTCACCCTGGCCGACCACCAGCGGTGAACCGAGCTTGGCGGCAATCAGCTTGTCCGGCTCCTGTTCACAGATGATCGCCACCGCGTAGGCCCCCTCGACCTCCTTCAACCCCCTGCGCACTGCGGCCTCAAAGTCGCCACACTCCTGATAGTGCCTTTCGATCAGGTGGGCGATAATCTCGGTATCGGTATCCGAACTGAAGCTGTGCCCCATCCCGATGAGGAACTTCTTGAGGCTCAGATAGTTCTCGATGATACCG
>PKUD01000144.1 GCA_002869695.1 Desulfuromonas sp.
CTATGCAGGTTAAATATCTTTTCAAACGATTCCCGTTCATCCTCGCTGTCGCGCTCGTTGTCACCGCCTGTAGCAGTGCACAGTATGCCGTGATGGAAAAATTCGGTGTGCACAAGCGAGAGATTCTCGTCGACCGCGTTGAAGACGCCCGAGACAGTCAGAAGGAAGCCAAGGAGCAGTTTGCCTCGGCTCTCGAGGAGTTCAGTGCCGTGCTTAAATTTCAGGGGGGAGATCTGGAAAAGAAATACAACAAGCTCAACAACGTTCTGGGAAAAAGCGAGGATCGGGCCGAGGACGTGAGCGAAAGGATTGATAACGTCGAAGACGTCGCAGAGGCCCTGTTTGAGGAATGGCAGGACGAAATCAAACTCTACAGCAGCGACAGCCTGCGGCGCTCCAGCGCGCAGAAGCTGAAGGCGACCCGCAGCCATTATCAGAAGCTGATGGCCGCAATGCGCCGTGCAGAGGCCAAGATCAAGCCGGTTCTCGACCCGCTACGCGATCAGGTCCTCTATCTCAAGCATAATCTCAACGCCCAGGCGATTGCCTCCCTCCAGGGAGAGCTGGGGAGGGTGGAGAGTGACGTTGCCCAACTGCTCCGTGAGATGGACGCAGCGATTCGCGAGGCTGATCTGTTTATCGACAAGTTGGCAGAAAATTAACTCTCGTTGCTTTGCCGGGACGGATATCGGTTATCCACGCCGTGGACTGGGCTGTTTGCGACCCGGCGACTATTTATCTATATGCTGTTGGGAAAAGATTGCAATCGAACGCTGTTTGTTTATAATGAAAAATCATTTTCTAATGTTTTATCACTGATTACTGCAGTTCTTTTGAATTGTTCATTTTTTTCATGCAGAATGTATGTTTCATCCGTGTTGCTGAGTCGTAATTAAGAGGAGGAAAATTTATGCGCAGGATTCTCTGGTTCCTGGTCCTGGCTGCAGTCATGTTGTTGCTGCCAGCCTGTAGCGACGACGTTGACGTTGCTGAAGAATTGAATATCGATCGGGATGGTTTTACCGCTTATTTCGATCTCACCGCAGGGGTACTGCCCTTCCCGAACAATCTTCTGTTCAGCGGAAGTGCCGACGGAACCCTGAATATCCCGGTCGCCGACGAAGCCGACATTTCAGATCCCAAGGTGGCCATGAACGCCCTGGACGGCTTCTCGACCATGGCGCCAATCAGCACCTCGTTCAGCAGCAGCATCGATCCCTCGACCTTGACACCCGAAACGGTCCGTGTTTTCGAGGTCTCGTTGAGCGGTATCGGCGGTGTGGTCACGGGCATCAACCGTGAACTCGGTTTCGGACAGGAGTTCGTGGCGACGCTTTCATCGGTGGATCCCAGCGGCTCGACCCTGGTGGTTTTGCCGACCGCACCATTGTCGCCACTGACCAGTTACCTGGTGATGTTGACTGACGGCATCAAGGGTACCGGCGGTACCGATCCCCAGGTTTCCGCCCATTACCTGATCGCCAAGACGCCCAACGACCTGACCGGGACGGCCGCGGAGGCGCTGGAGCCGGTGCGTCAGCTGGTCAACTACCAGGAAGCGGCGCTGGCCGGGCAGGGGGTAGATCCCGCGAGCGTCATTCTCAGCTGGACATTCACGACGCAGTCGGTCGGCGCGGTCCTTGGGGCCGTGCACGCGACAACGCCAACCGGTTCGGCCACAATAGTCGCACCGGCGGGGTCGACGAAAGACATTTTCGCGCAACTCGGCAAAGAAAGTCCGGGCTATGCGAATATCTATCTGGGGAACCTCGAGGTGCCGTATTATCTGACCGCCGCGGGCGGTGAGCACGATGTCGCCCCGCTGGGCACCTGGTGGCAGGGGTTCGGTGGTTCCAACCTCAGTTTCCTCAATCCGCATCCGGTCGCCACAAGTACGGAAACCGTTCCGCTGCTGCTGTCGGTGCCTGCCGCACTTGACGGTTCCGACGAGCCTCTGAAGGTGGTGATCTTCCAGCACGGCATCACCAGTGATCGGACCGCGCTGCTTGGCGCTGCCGATGCGCTGGCGGCGGCCGGGTTCGCCGCAGTGGCGATCGACATGCCGCTGCATGGGCTTGCGCCCGGACATCCACTCAGGAATGACCTCATCGCTGCGGAGAGGACCTTCGATCTCGACCTGGTCAACAATGAAACCGGTGCTCCCGGTCCCGACGGTGTCGCCGATTCCTCCGGGACCCATTACATCAACCTTTCCAGCCTGCTGACCAGTCGTGACAACCTGCGCCAGTCGGTCGCCGACCTGTTCCAGCTCAAGGCGGCCCTCGAGACGTTCGACTATAACGGCGGCGGCCCGGATTTCGACACCGATGCGATCTACTTCGTCGGACACTCCCTCGGCGGCATGGTCGGCTCGGTCTTCCTCGCTCTTGAACCCGATATCAACGCCGCGGTTCTGGGGATGCCCGGTGGCGGTATCGCCAAGCTGCTCGATGGCTCAGCCAGTTTTGGACCGCGCATTGCCGCAGGGCTTGCCGCCAAGGGCGTACTGAAGGGCACGGCTGACTACGAATCGTTCCTCGGTGCAACCCAGACGGTGGTCGACTCGGGCGATCCGTTGAACTACGCGGGTGGTGCGGCTGAAGGTCGGGGCGTGCTGATGTTTGAGGTCCTCGGCGATCTGGTGGTGCCGAACAACGTGTACGCTGACGCCCCGGAAGGAACCGTCCCTTCGCTACTGGCAGGGACCGATCCGTTGGCTTTCTTCATGGGACTGACACCGGTGACAGCTACAACCACCGGAAGCGACCTGGCGGCTTTAGTTAAGTTTGACTCTGGAAATCACTCTGTACTTCTCGATCCGACCGCTGATCCGGTCGTCTGGTCGACCATGCAGAAAGCGATGGCCACGTTCCTCGCGAGCGACGGAGCCCTGATCGATCTCGGGGAATAGTTTACAACTGTCCGTGTGACTGTTTTTTAAATATCTAATTATGTTGCCCAAAGGGGTGGATATGACTATTCAAAAAAGAAAGCAGTATAAGATGTTCGGCTTCCGCACTGCTGCTGTGCTGTCTGCGGCATTGGTGGTTTCGGTTCTGTTTGCGGTTTCGTCTTTTGCCTTCCAGTTCGAGTATGGCGAACTGCAGGGCAGCCTCGACTCGACCCTCTCGTACGGCTCGACTTGGCGGGTGAACGACCAGGATCCGGACCTGATCGGGACCGCCGCCGGAGGTAATGCCCGCTCCGTCAACTTTGACGACGGCAACCGGAATTATGGCGAGGGGATGATCAGCAAGGTGTTCAAGCTGACCTCCGATCTTGAGATGAGTTTTCGTAACGTCGGTCTTTTCGCCCGTGGGACCGCCTTCTACGATTTTATAAATGAGACCGGCAACCGCAACAAGATGCCACTGACCGACGAAGCTCTCGACCTGGTCGGTAGCGATGCAGATCTCCTCGACAGCTATGTCTATGCCGACTTCGACCTGGGGGACATGCCGCTGCAGATCCGCGTCGGCGACCAGGTGGTCAGCTGGGGGGAGAGTACCTTTATCCAGAACAGCATCAACGCCATCAACCCGGTCAACGTCAGTGCGATCCGCCTGCCGGGCGCTGAGCTGAAAGAGGCGCTGACCCCGGAAGGTATGGTCTGGACCTCGATCGGTCCGACCGAGAACACGACCGTGGAAGCCTTCTACCTTTATGACTGGGAGGAGACGGTCATCGATCCGCCCGGTTCCTACTGGAGCACCAACGACTTTGCCGGCGAAGGCGGCGAGCGGGTCATGCTCGGATGGGGAGCGGTTCCGGATAATGTTCCCTCTTCGACTGGTGCCGTCGTCGGGCGATCCGAAACCCAGGAGGCTGATGATGACGGGCAGTATGGCCTGGCATTTCGTCTCTACGCGCCCTGGTTGAATGATACCGAGTTCGGCTTCTATTTCATCAATTATCACAGCCGCCTGCCGGTGATCAATGCGCGGACCGGGACTGCCGCTGCCGCAGCAGGGATCGATCCGAACGGGTTAACCTATGCCGAGACGGCCAGCTACTTCATCAGCTATCCGGAAGATATCAAG
>PKUD01000021.1 GCA_002869695.1 Desulfuromonas sp.
CGCAAGAAACTCGGCATGACCGGTGAGCTGAGTCTGACCGGCCAGGTCCTGCCGATCGGCGGGGTCAAGGAAAAGACCATCGCCGCTCGGCGTGCCGGACTGAAAACCCTGATTTTCCCGCACGACAACAAAAAAGATTTCGACGACCTTCCGGAATATCTGCGCGAAGGGCTGGATGTCCACTTCGTCAAGACCTATCCGGATGTATATAAAATTGCCTTCGCCAATTGAATGTTCAAGGCATTGATCCTGACTTGATAATTTATAACTGAGAGGAAACCACCGATTATGTCACCCGCAGAAATAAAAACAGCCCTGCTCGGGCTCTCCGATGATGATAAAAAAGCGTTTATTCTTGACACACTGCCGGCCCTGACCAAGGACGTGATGAAGGAACCTGAATTCATGACCCAGCTTTTTCCGGTCATGATCGGTATTCTCAAAGAGAGCGGCATGGACCTGCAGCAACTGGTGCAGATGGCCGCCATGTTCGGTGGGCAACCGGATCAATCCTGATCAGCCCTGAAAAATAATAAAAAAGCGGAGATAACCACTTGGCAGCCTCCGCTTTTTTATGTCCAACTTTTCACGGGCAATGTTAGGATCAATCGACCCCTTACGTATTAGGGCAAACCTTTTTACCAGGGCAAGAGCATGAAATATTACTTCATCTGTTTTCTTACCGGCATGGTTATTCTGATCCTGGAAGTTCTCGGATTTCGACTTTTTGCCCCCTACTTCGGCTCTTCAGTCTATGTCTCCGGAAGCCAAATTGGCGTCATCCTGGCGGCATTGTCCGTCGGTTATTTTATCGGAGGCCAATGGGCTGACAAAAAACCGGACGAAAAACTGATCTACTACGCCATCGTACTCTCTGCGATATACCTGGCGGTGATTCGCATACTGCAGGAACCTATTCTGCACAATTTCCAATCTTACTCTATCTATGGGGCCCTGTTTTCTTCGCTGATATTTTTCGGATTGCCGATGGTTCTTCTCAGCACAGTTTCACCTTTCTTTGTAAAACTGCTTTCAATGAAAGAGAGCGTCGGCAAAACAGCCGGTAACATTTTCTCTGTATCCACGGTCGGCAGTATCGTCGGCAGCTTCCTGGTGACTTTTTTCCTGATCCCCGAGATCGGTTCAGCATTAACCTTTACCTTGAGCATCGCCATTCTGTTCATCCTGGGAGTGCTGGGGCTGGCGCTTATTACGAAACGACATATTGCCCTGGGTATGCTCCTCGCGCTGTTGCTGATCCCACCGATCCATGTTCAGGAGAAAAATCTCATCTTCAAAGGGGAGTCGGTCTACAACACGGTACGCCTGTACAAAGACAAAAGAATCATCTGGATGACCCTGAACCAATCACAGTATCGCCAGTCGTTCGGCTCGACAAACGAAACCGAGTATCTTACTTACCGCACTCTTTTTTCCATGGCTCCCTACATTACCAAGGTCAACAAGGCTTTAATTCTGGGCATGAGTGCCGGAGCCTCGGTACTCGACCTGGAAAAGTATTTTAACTTTCATATCGATGCGGTAGAGATCGACCCTCTGGTCGTCGCTCTGGCGAAAGAACATTTCGGCATCAAAGAAAAAGACAACTTAAAAATTCACGTCACCGACGCAAGAAACTACCTGAAGCAATCCGGCCAGTACGACTTCATTGAAATAGATCTGTTTCATGGTGGCCCTGAAGTCCCCTTTCATACAGTAACCGAAGAGTTTTTCACCACCGTTCGTCAGCGACTGACTCCGGAAGGAATCGTGATGATGAACCTCATAGGAAATCTGTCAAACCTCGATTTTGTCACGAGACCCATACTTAACACGGTCAGCAAGGAGTTTCCGTCGGTCTTTTACTATCAGGATGACGGTAATATCGTCATGCTTGCCACCAACAATTCGTCCGAGCTCGAAGATATCCGCACAAACCTCTCACAGGCGAAACACTATCCGATCATGGCAAAAAAATACGCTGAAAATCTGCAAAGATTCCAACATGACCCTGAGGCCCTGATCTTCACCGATGACCATGCACCGATCGAAAAACTAAATAAAAAATTACTTGAAGCCTACGCCAGTCTGCACTAATTTCACGTGTGAGCCGCAGACAATAAAAAAACTTTTTCAATCACCTGAAGGCATTGTTCCCTATCTGGTTATTTATTGACCTGCCATACCACCATTTGCTAAATTCAGCTGCGTTTTTTGTCAATCTGAAGCAGTTAGAATAATTTTCGCTCCTCTCTTTAAAAATCACTGGAGTTTATTAGTATGCGCGTCTTATCCGGCATCCAGCCTTCCGGTTCCCTGCACCTGGGCAACTATTTCGGCATGATGAAAAAGATGATCGACTACCAGGAGCATGAAGAA
>PKUD01000189.1 GCA_002869695.1 Desulfuromonas sp.
TGTTATCCCCATGGCCAAAGTGCTGCGGGATGAAGTTGAAGCGTTCCTGCGCAACTCGGGGGCTGATGAGTATGTCCCGCTGGTCTATGGCTGCCAGCAGGACAAGATTCGAACCTTTTACATCGATGAGCAGCAGGCCTTGAGTCAGTGTGAAAAGTGGGCGGAGTTCGTTGCCGACCACAGCGACATTCAGGACCGGCCGGGGCTGACGGCGGTGACCGTGCGGCGCATCCTGCAGTGGTGGGGGACCGAATACCGCCGGACCCAGGACCCGGATTACTGGACCAAGGCCTGGTCAGCCGAGGTCGGCCAATACGACCTGGAAAAAGAGCATGTCCTGATCGACGATGTCCGCTTCATCAATGAACTCGAGACCATCAAGCAGCAGGGGGGGCTGATCTATAAAATCGAGCGCCCCGGCTTTGACGGTGCCAATAATCATGCGAGCGAGACCTCGCTGGACGACTATCGTTCCTGGAACGGTATCATCCGTAACGACGGCACCTTGCAGGAGTTCTATCACAAGGTAGAGGCGTTGGCCGCACAGCTGCTGTAAGGTTGGCTGATGTTGCGGAACAGAGCCCCACAAGGGGCTCAGACATTCGATCTGGCCCCACGGGGTTTCTCGATTAATCCGGCAGCGGGATGAATTCCGTTTCTTCCGGGACCTTGGCGAATCGTTTTTCCCGCCAGTCCTGTTTGGCTTTTTCAATCAGCTCTTTACGGGTGGAGACCAGGTTCCACCAGACGGTTCGTTTTCCCAGGGGCGTGCCGCCGATCAAGACCAGCCGGGAATCCTCCCGGGCAGTCAGTTCTATCCCCTCAGCGCAGTCGAAGACTGCCATGGTATGTCGTGGGATGGAGATGCCGCTGGCAGTCACTTCACCGGAGATGACATACGCCGCCCGTTCCTCCACCTGGTCGGGAACGATGACACTTTTTCCCGCCTTGAGGTTGACTTCGGCATAGAGGGTGGGTGACCAGGTTCTGACCTGGGAGCTGAGCCCGAATGCCTCTCCGATCATCACCCGCACCGACCTTCCCGGTTCTTCACGCAACGGCAAGGCTGCCGAACCATAATGATAAAAAGAGGGGTCGGTTTCCTGATCCGCTTCCGGCAGCGCAACCCAGAGTTGCAGTGCGTGAAGGATGTGCCCCCGAGCGCGCAGTTCAGGCGGAGTCCGTTCCGAGTGAACGATTCCCCGGCCCGCCGTCATCCAGTTGATCTCGTTCGGTCGGATAGACTGGACCTCGCCCAGGTTGTCACGATGGAGAATCTCCCCGGCGAAAACATAGGTGATTGTTGCCAGCCCTATATGTGGGTGGGGGCGGACATCGATCCCCTGTCCGGGTGCAAAGACCGCCGGGCCAAGATGGTCAAAAAAGACAAAGGGACCCACCGAGCGGAGGTCGGTGGTCGGCATCAGCCGCCTGACAGTGGCATTGTCAAGGTTTTTCTCTTTCGGTCTGAGGAGCAATTGAATGGCCGAACAGGGGTCCTCGATATGACTTAGGCATCTGGATCTTTGGATGATCAGATCACTCATGGGGATTCCTCCGATTGTTACCCAGGGTGGCACAGCGCAGAATTTAATAAAGTTTAAACGGTATTGTATGAAATGCCAGGGCGGGCACGGTTTTATCGGATGTGAATTTATCTGGAGGCGAGGAGCAGGGCGCCAAAGGATATATTCATAGGTTGCTTTTATCCTGTTGGCGCAGTGCAACAGTGATTTTTTACTTGCTTTTGCGCTTGGAAAGCCGCAAATAGGGACTATAATTTAGGGTCTTAGGAAGCAGAGAGGTGAAACCATGAAAAAATATGTCTTTACCGTCTTGATTGCGCTCGCTATTCCAGGTGTTTTGTTCGCGTCAACCTATGGCAAGCCCTACGGGACGTCAGATGAAACCCCGGTCGAACGGAGCGATGTGAAAACCATCGATCAGCTCAACCGCAGCACTGAAATTGAAGACAGCAAGGAGTCTGAAGAACCGGTCGTGGAACCGGAGCCGGCTCTCGATGAAGCCATCCCGGAGCCCGATACTCAAACTGAGCCGCTTCCAACCGAAGAGTCGGAGAGCAAGACTCAATAGGGCCAAACAACTGAAGCAGCATATCCTGGAACACAAGCCCTTCACCTGGACCCGGAGGGCTTTTTCCGTGGTCATCGGGCATTTATCCAACGTCTTTCAATTGTGTAATAACCTCCACTTCCCCATGCAGGGTCTTGTGCACCGGGCAGCGGTCTGCGATCTCCAGCATCCGCTGCCGCTGTTCGTCTGTGAGATCGCCGACCAGTTCAACTTCACGCTCCATCCGGTCAATTTTCCCATCAGCCGCTTCGCACGCCGCGCAATCCTTGGCGTGAATTTTTTCGTGTGAGAGCCGCACGATCGCTTTTTGCAGCGGAATTTTCTTCAGGCGCGCGTACATCTGCAGGGTCATGCCGGTACAGGCGCCCAGTGCCGCCAGCAGATAATCGTATGGAGTCGGGCCGCGATCGGTGCCGCCATATGCGGCCGGTTCGTCGGCGACCAGGGCATGTCCGTTGGCGAACAGTTCGGTGAAGAACCCCTCCTGGGCGGTGCTGACGGTGACCCGGTTGTCGACCACCACGCTTTCTCTTTCCCGGGGTTGAGGGAACTCCAGGTAGCGCCTGCTCCAGGCAGCGATCATCATTGCCGCATAGAGAGAATCCGGCTCTTTCAGCAGCAGGTGATCGGCGTCGTCGAGACTGATGAAGCTTTTCGGATGTTTAGCGGCCCGGTAGATTTGTGCCGCATTGTCGATCCCCACGGTGGTGTCGCGCGGCGAATGCATCACCAGCAGCGCCGCGTTGAGGCTGCGAATGTGCTCATCGAGTTGCTGCATCTGCAAATCTTCCAGAAACTGTTTTTTAATGGTGAAACTGCGCCCGGCCAGTTTTACTTTGGCCTCGCCGTGCTGTTCGATCTGCTGGCGGTTTTCCGCGAAATGATCAGCGACATGGTTCGGGTCGTGGGGCGCGGCCAGGGTCGCGACGGCCTTTGTCGAGGGGATCTGGTGAGCGGCCTGTAGCACGGCTGCGCCCCCCAGCGAGTGGCCGATAAGGATCTGTGGTGCCTGGTATTCATTCGCCAGATATTGGGAGGCGGCAACCAGGTCGGCGACGTTGGTGGAAAAATTGGTCTCGGCGAAATCTCCCTCGCTCTGTCCCAGCCCGGTAAAGTCGAAACGTAATACGGCGATCTTCTCCCGGTTCAGGGCTGCGGCGATATTGACTGCCGCCTTGATATTCTTGGTGCAGGTGAAACAATGGGCGAACAGCGCATAGGCGATTGGCGCCTCGTCCTGTGGCAGGTCGAGACGGGCTGCGAGCATCTGTCCTTGTGAATTCGCAAAGTTTATTTTTAATGATTTCATGGCACCCTCCAGGCATTTTCAACTGTCTGTTTAGTCTATCACAGACGCAATTGAGGGACTCTTCAGGAACGCGATCTCGTCTGGGGCAGACATCTTGGCTGGAATGGTATAGTTATATCTCACCATGCGTCGGCAGGAGGATGCTATGCAGGTTCATCTCAAGTACGGCAGTGAAGGCCTCGACCTGGAATTCCCTGAAACGTCCAACTTTAAGGGGGTGCTCTATCCGGCGGAAGCCGAACCCCTTGCCGAACCGGCTGCCGCGGTTGAAGAGGCCGTGAACGCGCCGATCGGTGCGGCTCCGCTGCAGACCCTGGCCCACGGTAAAAATGACGCGGTAATTGTCATCAGCGACATCACCCGACCGGTGCCGAACGCGCTGCTGCTGCCGATTATTTGTGGTGAGCTGGAGGCTGCGGGGATGCCCCGAGACCAGATCACCATCCTGATCGCCACCGGCATTCACCGCCCCAACGAAGGGGAGGAGCTGGAACGGCTGGTCGGCAAGGAGATCGCAACGAACTATCAGGTGCTGAACCATTTCTCCAAACAACAGGAGGATATGGTACTGGTCGGCCATGTCGGGGATGGTGTCCCGGCTTACGTCAACAGGCACTACGTGGCGGCGGATCTCAAAATTCTCACCGGATTTATCGAGCCGCACATGTGGGCCGGGTTCTCCGGTGGTCGCAAGTCGATCCTGCCGGGGATATCTTCGGTACAGACCCTCGAGTTCATGCATGGCCCGGAGATGGTTGCCCACCCAAAAACCGCTTACGGTGTGCTTGACGGCAATCCGTTCCATCAGGCGGGGCTGGAAATCATGGCCAAGGCCGGCGCGGATTTCATCGTCAACGTCACCCTGGATACCAGTAAACGGGTTACCGGTGTGTTTGCCGGCCACCCGGTCGAGGCACATTTGCAGGGGGTCGAATTTCTCTCCCGGCACTGCATAAAAAACCTCGATGAACCGCTCGATTTTGTTGTGACCACTAATGCAGGAGCCCCCCTTGACTGCAACCTCTACCAGACTGCCAAGGGGCTTTCCGGAGTCTCCGGCGCTACCCGGGAGGGTGGGGTGATCCTGATCGCGACCGAGTGCCTGGAGGGGTTCGGCAGCGAGGAGTACCGTGCTGTCTTTGAACACGCCACCAGCCCGGCGGCATTTATCGAAAAGCTGCTGAGGAAGGAATTCTTCATGCCTGACCAGTGGTGTGCCCAGGAGACCTACCAGGTGATGCTGAAGAACGAGGTCTGGGTCTATACCCATGGCATAGCTGATGAAACGCTGGAACGGTTCCATTTCAGCCCGGTCAATGACATCAGTAGGTCCATCGAGCAGTTGCTCTGGCGCTTTGGTCAGGATGCCCGCTGGGCGATCGTTCCCGACGGGCCGATGTTGATCCTGCGGGTTGCCAATTGACTCTGAGCATCATGTGGCCAGGCTGAAAGACTGAAAACGGTAGCAGCAGTAAGGGTTATTCTTCAAGTAAGCCTTTATGGCGCAACTGCTCGACAGCGTCCTCCGTTTTGTTGAGCTTCAATCCCATCCCGTGTAACACGCCCGATGTCTTGCTGTACTGAATGTCCCGGTATTCCACAACCTGGATATAGTTGCCCCAGGGATCATAAAAATTCAGTCCCTTGCCGGGGATCAGCTCCACTTTCTCTGCTTCCAGTTGAGCCCGCAGACTGCTCCGATCATCGACGACCAGACCAAAATGCCGGTGCCGGTCCTTGGTCAGATGCCCGGACTCCGAGAGGGCAAGGAACTGGTCACCCATATCGATGAATGCCATCTGTTCGCTTCGGCCCCGCAGGGTGAACTCGAAGAAACGGCCATAAAAATCTAATGCGTCCTCGATATTTCCCACTTCCAGTGCGACATGGTTGATGCCAACTAGGCGAGCTCTGTTTCCAGAAGGTTTATCCATAGTTCCTCCTTTTTTCTTTATTATATACCAACAAGAAAACAGGCACCTTCAACCGAAGGTGCCTGCCAGATTTCGAATATCGTGGATGTTGATGCTAATCCATGTTTTCCAGGGTTTTTTCGACCTGTTCGAGGGTCATCCAGCCTTTTTCGTGAAGAATTTCCCCGATCAGGCGGTGAACCCCGGTATCCAGGTTGATAGCCAGCTGCTCTAGCATCGCCGCGCGCAACTGTTCTTGAGTGACGAAGCCAAGTTTGACGGCGGCCATGCCGAAGCGGGAAGGGTATTTGAGAAAATCTGCGTGGTTCGATTCTGTCATCTGCGTCGCTCCCTGTCGAAGGAATTGAGCTGTCCGGATGTCAGCAGTGCAATTCATTGGTTGCAGAGAATAATAGGAAGTTAAGCCTGTTTTAGCAAGTACTGCGTAGCCAGGGGGTGGAAAGTTCCTTAGAGAGGGATCTTTCCGACCGGGGCCAGGTAGATGGTAAACTCATCTTCGCCGTCCACTCCCAGCAGCCGATCCATCAACCCTTGGTGATAGGCTGCAATGGCGCAGGTTCCCGCATTGAGCGCTTCGCAGGCCAGGTAAAGGTTCTGGCAGAGGTGGCCGGCATCGATCGCGATCACCCGGTGGGCCGCGATATCGTAGCGCCACTCCATGCGGTAGGGGATGACCGTCCAGACGAAGACGACGGGTGCTGTGGCGATAAAATCCTGGTTGAGGGTGGCGCGGCTTAATTCTGCCTGAAAGTCATCCTGCTCCTGTTCCAAGACCAGGGCGTGTTGCAGCGGCAGATAGCGGTATACGCCACGGGCAAGGTCGACCACGTCCTTGACCAGCAGGTAGCTTTCAAAGGCATGGCGGCAGCCGGCGGATGGGACAGTTCGCAGGGCACAGCCCGGCTGAAGCACCTGCCTGATCCCCTGGGTGGCCCAGAGCAGAAATGAGAGTTCATTCACTGTCAGCGGGCTGCGGGTGAAATGTCGATGACTTTTACGATCGGCTATCGCGTTGACCAGGTCGGTGCCGGCAAAGGCATCGAAGGTGGCCTGCCCCGGCAGAATTATCAACTGTTGATCGTCACGAGGCGGTTTCTGCACCGGAGGAGGGCTGACGCCCTGGTGCTGGTCGGTTGCGTGAAAATCGATCTGCAGGCGCAAAGAATCTTTAAGAAATTCCCGGTAATGTGACAGGTCTTTGTCGTTCATCGGTACCCCCATGGACGTTATCTGCCAAGTATAACCTAATTCCCCAGCTCCTGGTCGGAGGCTGGTTCGCCCTCTGGCTGAGAACAATCCTCCATCCAATATTGACAGTTGAATAAAATTTGATAGACCTTTCAGGGTGTCATGAAGTGTGCCGGCGACAGATGTTCGCCGCTTTTACTCTGATTCATTATAAGGAGATATGACTATGGCTAGCGTTAAAGGGACTGAAACGGAAAAGAATCTGCTGAAATCCTTCGCCGGTGAAAGCCAGGCAAGAACCCGCTACACGTATTTTGCTTCTACCGCCAAGAAAGAGGGATTTGTCCAGATAGCCGATATATTCATGGAGACGGCTGAGCAGGAGAAGGAACATGCCAAGCGGTTTTTCAAGTTTCTCGAAGGGGGCGATCTGGAAATCACCGCTTGTTATCCTGCCGGGCGGATAGGGACGACCGCCGAGAACCTCAAGGCTGCGGCAATGGGTGAGAACGAGGAGCATACGACGCTTTATCCAGCCTTTGCAGATGTGGCCCAGAAAGAGGGTTTCCTTGAGATAGCGGCGGCCTGGAGGTCTATCTCGGTTGCCGAGAAGCAGCATGAGAAGCGTTATCTCGATTTACTGGCAAACATAGAGCAGGAACGGGTTTTCAAGCGTCAGGAAGCTGTGACCTGGCGTTGTCGAAACTGCGGTTACCTGCATACTGGTGAAGAGGCCCCCGGCACATGTCCGGCCTGTATCCATCCGCAGGGACATTTTGAATTGTTGGGAGAGAACTGGTAATTGCTTCCGAAATAATCGGTGATTCAAGGGTCCGGTCTGTTCTTTTGACCGGACCCTTTTTGTTGAAAATTCATAAGAGCCACGGGTTTTGAAACACTGATGGAACGTTCACGGATTCACGACGGAAAGCAGAACTGCAACTTGTCCCGCTTCGATGTACTGATAAACTTACGACACAGGGCGTTAAGCTTGGGGAGGCATACGTGGACACAAAGAACCTGGTTGAAACCATCAGTCAATTACTCCATACGCAGTATTTCGGCGTGCTTGCCACGGCTCGTGACGGAGCACCGTATACCAGCCTGGTGGCGTTCAGTACTGATCAGAATCTCCGGCACATCTTTTTTTCCACCAATCGGGCGACGCGTAAATTTGCCAATTTGAGCTCTGACGAGCGGGTCTCCATTCTGGTCGATGACACCCATAACCTGGAATCCGATCTGGTCGATTCCGCCGCCGTGACGGCGCTGGGTCGGATCAGCGAACTGAAGGGGAGTGAGCGGGAAAAGGTCCTGGCTTCCTATCTGGATCGGCATCCTCGACTCGGGGACTTTGCGGCGGCTCCGAGTTGTGCACTTCTCGCCATCGAGGTCGAAAAATATATCCTGGTAAGGCGCTTTCAGCAGGTTTTCGAGTATCGCCCATGAACCTGCTGCATCCACTCAATGTCATCAGTCCCGCCGCGACCGACCAGTTCGGCGGTAAAGCCTGTTCTCTGGCGGCACTTTCTGCGGCTGGAATGCCAGTGCCTGAGACTGCTGTTCTTTCCTGCGACACCTACCAGCAATTTGTCATGCAGACTGGACTCATAGAAACCATCCGTTTCGAACTCGGCCGCAAGCCGTTGGAGGAGATGCGTTGGGAAGAACTGTGGGATTCGGCTTTGCGGTTGCGCAATCATTTTCTCTCGGTGCCTTGGCTGCAGCAGACAGAGAAAGGCATAGTGGATGAATTGGCCGCCATCTTTGCTGATCGGCCGGTCGCCGTTCGATCGTCAGCGCCGGGGGAGGACAGTGCTACAAGATCTTTTGCTGGTCTGCATGACTCCGTGCTCGGAGTCACGGGCAATGGTCTTCTCCAGGCGATTCGACGTGTCTGGGCGTCCCTCTGGTCAGACCGGGCGTTACTCTATCGCCGGGAACTCGGCCTCGATCCACTGCAGAGCAGAATGGCGGTGGTGCTGATGGAACTTCAACCGGCCAGCACGGCCGGTATCCTCTTCAGCCGCAGTCCGGCCTCTCCCGGTCAGGGGGTCATTGAGGCAGTTCATGGTCAGGGTCAGGGCCTGGTTGATGGCAGTGTGACTCCTGATCGTTGGCTGCTGGAGCGGGACACCGATCGTCTGATCGAACACCAGCCGCCGGCAAAGCGACTCCGGAGCCGATTGCAGGAAGGCCTGATAATCCCGACCGAGTTGCCGGAATTGGAGGACCGGCCGCCGCTTGATCAGGATCAGGTAAGCAAATTGTGGCAAATCGGTTCGAGGCTGGAAACTCTTTTCGGCAAGCCGATCGACTGCGAGTGGTGTTTGGTGGCGGATCAGATTCAGCTGCTGCAGGTCAGGCCGATTACCTCACCGCAGACCGACCCTGATGATAAACGTCCCTGGTATTTGAGCCTGCATCCGAGTCGATCGACGCTGGAGCGTCTGCGTGCAACGATCGAGCAAGAGCGATTACCGGCGATGGATAAAGAAGCGTCAGAACTGGCAGAGGACAACCTGGAGAGGCAAACGGCCATTGAACTGGTTGCCGAGATCGAAAAACGGCAGCAGGCCCTGGAACGCTGGGAGGAGATCTATCAGCGTGAGTATATACCGATGGCTCATGGGATCAGGTTATTCGGTGAGGTATATAATGATCGGATCAAGCCGCGGGACCCTTTCGAGTTTACCCGGCTGCTGGCCGGCCATGGGCTGAGGGCCCTGCAGCGGAATCAAGCCCTGCAGCAGTTGGCTGAACAGGTGCGCAACGATCCTGCTGTTGCAGAATCGTTGCGCCGCCGTGGCCGGCCACCGGATGACAGTCAACTCGAGCAGTCCTGGCAACAATTTCTGGTTGAATATGGAGATCCGGCTTGGTTTGCAGGTGAAAATGCCTTGGCTGCACTGGTTCAGGCTTTTGCCGAGGCCCCGGGCAGAAGTGACCTCGCGGCAGATGCGGGTGATGAACTGGAGCAGCTTTTCCTGCAGAGTTTCCCTGCCGGGCAACAATCTGATGCCTTAGCGCTGCTTGAGCTGGGACGCGCCGCTTACCGGTTGCGGGATGACGACAATATCGCATTTGGACGATTTCTCAGCGAGTTGAAGCGGGTCTGTCGGGTTGCTCAGGACCGTTTGGCCGATCCTTTGATACCGGGTCGCGCACGGCAGCTTCTTGAAGCGGCACTGGCCGGAACAACAGAAATCGGTCTGCGCGGTCAGCCGGCACTCAAACCCGAGCCTGGGCCGCTGGCTGCCCGACAGTTGGTCGGGCAGCCGGCCGGACCCGGGAGTGCAACCGGGCCGGCAAGGGTGATCCTTCAGCAGCAGGACCTCAATGCGTTTCAGCACGGGGAGATTCTGGTCTGCGATGCCGTCGATCCGACCATGACCTTTGTCGCTCCGCTTGCTGCCGCCGTTGTCGAACGCCGTGGCGGGATGTTGATCCATGGTGCCATTATCGCCCGTGAATACGGGCTGCCCTGTGTGACCGGTGTGCCGAATGTCACGGAGTTGATCCATACCGGGCAACAGTTGACTGTCGATGGCTGGCTGGGACTGGTGATTCTGGAAACGGAGAAGGAGACGTGATGAAATCGATCAAACCCAGGCGATTGCTGCCGTTATTTGTTTCCTTGTTTCTCGGCGGGTGTGTGGCTCTACCGGATGGAATCGAGCCGGTGGCCGGCTTCGATCTGCAGCGCTACCTGGGCACCTGGTATGAAGTCGCCCGGCTTGATCACTCTTTCGAGCGTGGCTTGAGCCGGGTGACCGCGGAGTATTCCCTGCGTGAGGACGGCGGGGTCCGGGTGATCAATCGGGGCTTCAATGTGCAATCCGGTGACTGGAAAGAGGCAAAGGGGCGGGCCTACCCGATCGCCGGCCCGGATGTCGGTCGTCTCAAGGTCAGTTTTTTCGGACCCTTTTACGGCGGGTACAATGTTATTGCGCTCGACCAGGAGACCTACCGCTGGGCCATGGTCTGTGGCCCGAACCGTTCCTATCTGTGGATTCTGGCCCGGCAGCCGGAGCTGGAAGAACATATCCTCGAGAGGCTGATTGACAGGGCGGCTGAGCTTGGTTTTGCCACCGGAGACTTGATCAGGGTAAGGCACGAGTAGCGGAATCGCATCTCCCGACGCCTCAACTGTAGCGTTTAAGGTATTTCTTCACTGAGGTCTTGCGCGCTGTATTCGCCGAACTCATATAGCGGATTTTGCCGAATATCGGTCGCTCGGGACCCCAGGCCCGATCGAAGCGACCGAGGCACCAGCCGATCCCGCTGTAGGAATTCGGATCGCGGCCATCGAGGGCATAGCGGTCATTCAGTTCGACCATCACCTGCAGGGCGATCTGCGCATCAGGGCTCCACTCGAAAATTTTCTTTCCCCAGAGCATCCGCAGATAACCGTGGATGCGACCTTCGCGTAACAGCTGACGTTGAGCGGCATTCCAGAGCGGGTCATGGGTTTCCGCACTTTCCAACTCCTCTTTGCTGTAGAGACGGGGGCGGGGGTCGTTGCGGTGGAGGTTCAGGCTGGTCCGCGCCCAATCCGGTAGTCCCCGGTAATCAGCATAATCTGTGCGATGATGACAGAAGACATAGCCGAGTTCGCGCCAGGTCACCAGCTCATCGAGGAAGGCCTCGGCGTGTTCGGACATGCCCCACCAGCCGCTGCGTTGACCGGTCGGTTTGAGCGCGAGGCGACTGCTGTCCCAGCCCTCCTTTTCTGCCAGGCAAGAAAAAATCTGATGGCTGGAGATGTGGCCGAAATGCAGGTAGGCGGAGAGCCGGCTGGTACGATCCAGGTCCGGGATATTGCGCTGTTCGACATAGCCGGTGAAATCCTCGCTGAGAAAATCATCCAGCCTTGATTCGGCGCTGGTGCTGCCGCCGCACAGCGGCACAGGCCGGACCCGGTGATCGATGGCCAGCTGGTTCAGGCGGTTCTTTGCGAGCAGTGCGACAGGATCTGCTGCCGGCCAGCATTCTGCAACTTTTCGTGGGGGGGTGACAGCCGGCAGCCGCAGCTTTGTGAACGGATCGGCCAGCGGTTGGTCGTCGATAAAAGCCGGCAGTGCCTTGTGCAGCTGGCGGCGGAAGGAATAAGCCGTTGGGTAGTCTTTGTCCGTTACGGCCAATGGCAGCAGGCCATTACCATCGACGACTTCAAGGCGAACCGGCAGTTTTTCCGGCGCCACGCCGAGCAGGTGTGGCAGGGAGGCGGTGGGGACATAGTCAGTGACGATTAGGCAGGCTTCAGAGGCCAATGCTTCCAGCAGCCCCCGGCCACCCCCGGGGCGGGTCTCAACCCAGGGCCAGTAGAGAGCTGGTTTGCTGTTGAGTTGCTTCTGATTCTCCCGCATCCCTTCTATGCTGAAGCGATGTGTGCGGTCGCTGGCGAAAGGGTCATCGCAGAACAGCGGTTCGCAGATCAGCAGACCGACACCGAGTTCCCGGGCAACATCGGTTGCCCGTTGCAGCGCAAAGTTCCAGCGGCAGCGGCGCGCAGCGATCATCCAGTAAAGAATGTAATGACCCTGCGGATTGACCGGGCTCTGGTTGCTCGACTGCAGACGCAGTGCGGAAAAACTACAGGGCAGAGTTGTTGGCGTTGTCATTGGGGCAGCTTTGCCAGTTCATCCAGCAGTACTTTGTTGTCCGGAATCCCTTTCTGAATGAACCGGATAAACCCCTCTTTATCAACGATATAGGTGATCCGTCCGCTTCCGAACAGACGTCGTATCTCGCCCTTCTGGTCGGAAATCAGGGGGTAGGTAATCCGATTGAGTTCAGTGAATTCCCGGTGGGTGGCAAGACTGTCAGCACTGATGCCCAGAACCTGGGCATTGAGCTTTTCAAAACGGGAAATATCTCGTTGAAAAGCCTGCAGCTCGCCCGTTCAGACCGGGGTAAAGTCAGCGAAATAGAATGCCAGGACAACATGCTTTTCCCCCAGAATATCGCCGAGGTGAATGGTGCCCTGCGTCGATTCTCCGGTGAACAGCGGTACCGATTGACCGACCTCCAGAGCATGGGCACTGAGTGAGCTGATGGTGACCCAGGCGGCAGTGAGTAAACCTTTGGTTAGTTTTTTCATTGTTGATCTCCTTTTCTGTAAACGATATCAGGGGATCTGAAAACAACAACCCGTTCAGTCGTTTGAATGCCATCCAGCAGAACAGGAGCCGACAGAGGGTTGCCGCTAAGATCCTGAAAAATAGTTCATATTTTCTTGCCTATGGGAGTCTTTCAACACCCATAGGGGTGATATAATTTAAAAACAAAAGGACTATATTCAAGGGAGGACGCTATGCGCAAAGATGTCAGAAAGTTTGGTATCAGTGACAAACGCGGGCGACAGCAGACCCGTCTCGATCCCTTCACCCCCCAGGAAACGATGAAAGACCCATCGCTCTGCATGAGTTGTAAAACTGTTTACCAGAACAATCATTGGCAGCTGAACCCTGAGGAGTATGATCGTCTGAAGACAAAGTCAACAACCAACTGGATCACCTGCCCGGCTTGCCAGAAGGTCGCCGCCGGTTACTCGGAAGGGATCGTCACCCTGAGCGGCAGCTATCTGTGGGAACATGAAAGGGAGATCCGGCGGATTCTGAAAAATGAAGAACGTAAGGCTCAGGCTAAAAATCCCTTTGAACGAATCATCCGGCGCCAGCGCCAAGGCGATAAGATGGTCATCGAAACGACCGAAAAGAAACTGGCAGAGCACCTCGGAAGGGTTTTACATAAGTCACATCAGGGAGTTTTGGATATCTCCTGGAGCGGGGATCCCGACGTCTGCCGGGTGACCTGGGAACGGATGCTTTAAGCGGCTCCGGCAGAGACCATGAATACTTACCGATTGCTGGAACATACGGCCGACATGGGAGTCGAGGCCCGGGCAGAGACTCTCCCGGAACTGTTTCGGCAGATGGCGCTGGGGCTGCGGCAGATTATGACCGAGTGTGCGGATATTCGTCCACAGCTGAGCCTGCTCGTCGAAGTGTCGGGTGAGGATCGCGAGGAACTGCTGGTCAACTGGCTGGGCGAGTTGGTCTACCTGCTTGAATCCCGGTCATTTCTACCTGCGACCATCGAGATTGATGAGCTGGGCGACACCTTGTTGAGGGCCCGGGTCCGTGGGGAGAGGGTTGATCCAGAGCGTCATCACCTGGAGCGCGAGATAAAAGCGGTCACCTATCACCAGATTCGGGTGGAGTCCGGAGCTGATGGTTGGTCAGCTCAGGTTTATGTCGATCTCTGACGGGATCAAAGGGATGAGCGATGAGTGTCAAACTGCAACAGATCGATGAATGTCGCTGGCGGATTCCCCGCGAGGGGGCGATGCGCACCGACGGCTTGATCTTCGCCAGCCGGGACATGATCGGAGCTCTGGAAAAGGAGCAGGCTCTGGATCAGGTGCGCAATGTCGCCACCCTGCCCGGGATTGTCGGACCGTCCATTGCCATGCCCGATATCCACTGGGGTTACGGCTTTCCGATCGGCGGGGTCGCGGCTTTCGACATGGACGAAGGGGTCGTTTCTCCTGGCGGCGTTGGTTACGACATCAACTGCGGGGTGCGCTTGCTGCGCACGGAACTTGAGGTGCAGGAAGTCCGGCCCAGGATCGAGCGGCTGGCCAATGAACTTTATCACAATGTGCCATCCGGGGTCGGTTCGCACCGCAAGGATCTCAAACTCAGCGTTGCTGAAGAACGCAAGGTCTTGACCGATGGGGCCGGTTGGGCGGTGGCGCATGGCTTCGGTCGGGAAGAGGATCTTGACCATATCGAGGAGCAGGGGGCGCTCAGGGGAGCTGATCCGCTGGTCGTTTCCGAGCGCGCTCTGGAACGGGGCCGTAACCAGCTCGGCACCCTGGGTTCCGGGAATCATTTTCTTGAAATCGATGTGGTCGAGGAGATTCACAACCCGCAGGCGGCCCAGGTTCTCGGGTTGTTTCCCGGTCAGATCACCGTCAGCATTCATACCGGCAGCCGTGGTTTTGGCTACCAGGTGTGCGACGATCATCTCAAGATGATGCTGCGTGCCGCCGGGAAGTACGGTATCGACCTGCCGGACAAGCAGCTCTGCTGTGCGCCGCTCGGCAGCCCGGAGGGGAAGCAGTACCTTTCGGCAATGGCCTGCGCCGCCAATTTCGCCTTTGCCAACCGTCAGCTGATCACGTCCTGGGTACGGGAAAGTTTCGAGCAGGTGCTTGGCCGCGCCCAGTCGGAGCTGCGTATGTCGCTGATTTACGACGTCTGCCACAATATCGCCAAAATCGAAGAGCACGCGTTCGGCGGCCGGAAGCGGAAACTCTGCGTGCATCGCAAGGGGGCGACCCGCGCCTATCCGCCGGGGCATGCCGATACTCCGGCTCTCTACCGCAGCGTCGGTCAGCCGGTGCTGATCCCTGGAGACATGGGTCGTTATTCCTATGTCCTGGTCGGCACCCAGGGGGCTTTCGATGAGACCTTCGGTTCTTCATGTCATGGTGCCGGGCGGGTTTTATCCCGGCATGCGGCCAAGAAGCTGGTGCGCGGTCAGAATGTCGAAGCGCAACTGGAATCGCAGGGGATCGTCATCCGTGCTGCCAGTCGGGCCACGGTGGCAGAAGAGATTCCGGAAGCGTATAAGGATGTTACGGAAGTGGTTGGGGTGGTCGAGCGGGCCGGCATCGGCAAGATCGTTGCCCGCCTCAAGCCGCTCGCGGTAATCAAGGGCTAGCATCATCACCCCCAGCTGTTTGCCGATGCCATCGTGGCGGGCGAGCTAACGGCTGCAGAGAAGGCCCTGCAGAGGAATCTGTTAAGCTCCTCTTTGCGGAAGCAGCAGGCTGCCCCCAAACAGTGTACAGGAGGCAACCACGATCGAAGGGCCGGCCGGTGTGTCCCACTGGAACGAGCCGTAGAGTCCGGCGCAGACGGCCAGACAACCGATCAGGCTGGCCAGCAGCGCCATGCTTTCCGGGGTGCCGGCAAAGCGGCGGGCGGTCGCCGCCGGAATGATCAACAGCGAGGTGACCAGCAGCAGGCCGACCACTTTCATCATTACCGCCACCGTCAGGGCGATCAATCCCAGAAATGCCCAATTGACTCGATCGACCGGTATCCCTTCAACCCGGGCCAGATCCTCATGGACGGTAATTGCCAGCAATGGTTTCCACAGCCAGAGCAGCCCGGCCAGAGCCAAGCCACCACCACAGAAAATCCAGATGAGGTCTTCCGTGCCGATAGCCAGGATGTCACCGAACAGGTAGGCGAGCAGATCCACCCGGACATCTTCCATGAATGCCAGGCAGACCAGCCCCAGCGAGAGGGCTCCGTGTGAAAAGATGCCGAGCAGGGTGTCGCTGGCGAGCTGTTTCTGGCGTTGGCCGAAGAAGAGCAGGATTGCCAGAAATTGGCAGATCACCAGAATGCCCAGGGTGAGGTTGATGTGCAGCAGAAAACCGAAGGCGAGGCCGAGCAGTGCCGAATGGGCCAGGGTGTCTCCGAAGTAGGCCAGACGGCGCCAGACGACAAAGGAGCCGAAGGGGCCGGCGATCAGGGCAACGCCGATCCCGCCAAGCAGGGCGCGCAGCAAAAAGTCAGTGATCATGATTGCCCTCCTTGCAGTCGGCACAGGAGTTATGGCGATGATCCCGGTCATGGGTATAGATAGCCAGGTTTCCGACTGCCTGCGGGCCGAACAGTTCCAGGTAGGCGGGATCACTGGTGACGGCCTCGGGAGAGCCGCTGCAGCAGATGTGGCGGTTAAGGCAGAGCACCCGGTCGGTGGCGGCCATCACCAGGTGCAAATCATGGGATACCATGAGGATAGCACAGCGGTGCTGGTCACGAATGCCGGCGATCAATTTGTAAAGCTCCATCTGTCCGTGAACATCGACCCCCTGCACCGGTTCGTCAAGGACCAGCAGGTGCGGTTCACGGAGCAGGGCATGAGCGAGCAGCACCCGCTGCATCTCACCGCCAGAAAGTGTCTGCAGCGGGGAGTTGAGAACATGGGCGGCCCCGACCTCTTCAAGGGACTGCAGAACCCTGCTCTGTTGCGGTTTTCCGGTCATGGTGAGGAAGCGTTTGACCGTCAGGGGGAAGGTCGGATCGATGTGGAGCCGCTGTGGCATGTAGCCGACTGTGATCCCGGCCTGACGGTAAACCCGACCGGAGGTTGCCGGCAGCAGGCCGAGCGCGACACGGATCAGGGTGGTTTTCCCCGCACCATTGGGACCGATGATCGTCAGGATTTCTCCCGGCTGCAGTTGCAAGCTGACCTGCTCCAGCAGGAACCTCTGGCTGCGGACCAGGTCCACATGTTCAAGTTCAAGGATGTTCGCGGATTGACTCAAGCATGGCTCCATCAGCGGCAGCGGGGGCAGAGCCCCATGATTTCAACGGTCTGGCGATGCGGTTTGAAGCCGGACCGATCGGCACTCTGCTCAATAGCGTTGCTGATCTCCGCAGCATCCAGTTCCGCCAGTGCTTTACAGGATTCACAGATCAGAAATTGACCATCGTGGGGGGCACCCGGATGGGCACAGCCGACATAGGCATTGAGCGATGCGATTCTATGGACCAGACCCATCTGCTGGAGAAAGTCGAGTGCGCGGTAAACGGTCGGTGGGGCGGCGCGACCTTCCTGCTGAAGCGCCTCAAGGACCTGGTAGGCGCCAATCGGTTTGTGCTGGTGCCAGACCAGTTCCAGAACGCGACGGCGAATGCTGGTAAAGCGCTGCTTGCGTTGCCGGCAGAGAGATTCCGCGACTTGGACCGCTTCAGCGATACAGATCTGATGGCCACCTTTGTTGCAGCTGAAGGCTCTGTGCTCGGAATGTTTCATCGGTCTCTCCGGAACGACTTGATTTATGATAATGTTATATTATAACGTTTCAATTGTGGCAGTCAAATTCCCCTTTCGGAGAGTGGTGATGAAACAATTTATGCTGTCGGCTGTTTTGCTGGTTGCGACGCTGTTCGGTGGTGCCCCGGGCTGGGGTGCCGAAACTGCAGTGCCGAAGGTTGTGGTCAGCATCAAGCCGATCCATGCGCTGGTTTCAGGTGTGATGCAGGGAGTTGGCGAACCGGTGCTGCTGGTGAAAGGGGGAGGTTCCCCGCACGGGTATGTGCTGCGCCCATCAGAGGCACGGGCTTTGGCGGGTGCCGACCTGATTGTCTGGATCGGCCCGCAGCTGGAAAGCTTTCTGGAAAAGTCTTTATCCACGCTGGGACGAAACGCTACGCAACTGAAACTGATTGAAGAGCTGAGAGTTGATCTGTTGCCGGCCCGCAAAGGTGGCAGCTGGGAAGATCATGGCGAGGGGCACGAAGGCCATCATGGCGACGACCGGGAGCTGAATCCGCATCTCTGGTTGAGTCCCCTGCTGGCCCAGCAGGTTGTGGGAAGCTGTGTCGAGGCATTAAGCCGGCTCGATCCGGGGCGCAGTCAGATCTATGCGGCAAACGCAGCACGGGTCAAGGCGCGTCTTGGTGATCTGCATGAGCGGTTGGAGCGCAAACTTTCCCCGGTCAGGTCGGTGCCGTACATCGTCTTTCACGATGCTTACCAGTATTTCGAAGCAGCCTACAATCTCAACGCGGTCGGCTCAATCAGTGTTGACCCCGAGCGGCGCCCGGGCGTCAAGCGGATTCTCGACATCCGTGAGAAAATCAAAACTCTGCAGGCGCGCTGTGTCTTCAGCGAGCCGCAATTTGAACCGCAACTGGTGCAGGCGATCATCGAGGGAACAGATGCCGGCGTCGCAACCCTGGATCCTCTCGGCATCGATCTGCCGGCAGGGCTGGAGAGCTATTTCACCCTGCTCGATGGATTGGCGGACAGCCTGATATCTGGTTTGCAATAGCCCGTAATCCGAGCGTCTCCCACGGCGAGGGTTTGCCGGTTAATGCCGGCTGGGGGCGCCTTGTGCTTTTACCGATGACATGTAAAAATTAATTCTCTATTTATCTGGCGAATCGCTATTTTCATCCAGGAGGATTGACGATGGATTATGTCCTCCCCGCCCTGGCGGGGTTTGTTGCTATCTCCTCGGTGCTGTTGTCGCCTAAGGCACAGACTGAAGGCTCTTTTTTCAGGGGATTGAGTGCGAACGGTGAACAGCCGGGGCTGCTGACCCTGACCTTCTCCCAGGTCACGACCTGGATCTTCGCCCGTTCCCTGATGAATGCAGCTATCCTCGGGTTCTATTACGGAATCTGGGGGACCATGGCATACGCGTTCTACTATTTCTCGTTCATGACCGGTGGCCGGATCGTTGACCACCTGCGCTTTGAGCAGGGTTTCGACAGTGTCCAGCAGTTTCTGAGCGCACGTTTCGGCGGCTGGGGCACCGCTTGTTACAATTTCGTTATCGGCGTTCGCCTGATCAGCGAAGTTTTTGCCAACCTGCTGGTCATCGGTATTTTGTTCGGTGCGGCCGGCAGCAGCGCTTACACTATCAGCATTCTGGCTTTTGCCGGCGTCACCCTGTTCTACTCGATGCTTGGAGGTTTGCGCGCCTCGCTGCGTACGGACCTGTTCCAGATGATACTCTTCCTCGGCACCCTGGGAATGTTGCTGGTGCTCGTGGCCGGCAGTGCCAACGTCGGTTTCGACGACCTCTGGTTCAAATCCTTCGATATCAGCCAGCCAGGTCCGGTGCTGATGCTGGTTGCCCTGCTGCAGGTCTGGAGTTATCCGATGCACGACCCGGTGATGATGGATCGCGGTTTCCTGGCCGACCGGGAGACCACCCGGCGGAGTTTTTTTCATGCCTGCTGGATCAGTTTTCTCTGCATTCTGGCTTTTGGCTGCCTGGGAGTGCTGGCCGGTGCCAATGCGATCAACGGCGAATCAATGAATGCGGCCCTGATGCGACTGCTGGGAGAAGTGCCGATGCTGATTTTCAGCGGTTGCCTGGTGATCTCGGCGATGTCGACCCTGGACAGTACGCTCTCCAGTTCGGCCAAGCTGATCGCATCCGACATGGGGGTGTTGCGGATGAGTCTGCGCAACGGGCGGATGGTGATGGCGATTTTCATGCTGCTCGGCCTGCTGCTGGTGTTCTGGGGGAACAAGGATCTGTTCAGTGCGGTGGCGGTGAGCGGAACCGCGTCAATGTACCTGGCCCCGGTAATTTTCTTTACTCTCTGGGGCAAGCGTACCGATATCCCGGTCTGCAGCTACCTCTTCAGTTTCGTTCTGGCGCTTGGGGGGGCGGTACTTTACTTCACCGAGTCGGGTGGACACACCGCCCTGCTTGGTGACCTCCACAAATACACCAAACTGCTCTACATCTGTCTTGTCGTGCTGGGCGGAGGCTGTCTCTCCTTCTGGCTGGGTGGACTGCTCAATCGGAGCAAACCGTCCGGAGTGATCAGGTGAGCTTGACCCCGGGCCACGATCTTGGGCTGCTGCAGGGGCCGTTGCTGATTTTCGGCGGGGCCTATGGCAACCTGCCGGCAACCCGTGCGCTGCAGTCAGTTGCCGAACGTCGGGGAATTCCACCGCAGAACATCATCTGCACCGGCGATATGGTGGCCTATTGTGCCGAACCGGAAGAGACCGTACAGCTGATTCGCCGTTGGGGGATCCGTGCCCTCATGGGCAACTGTGAACAGTCGCTGGCCATGCGCGCGGTCGACTGCGGCTGTGGTTTCGAAGAGGGGAGTGCCTGCTCTGCCCTCTCGGTGGAGTGGTTCCGTTACGCCGACAGCAGAATGTCTGCCGAATCCCGCAGCTGGATGGCGCAATTACCCCAGACGCTTTA
Source organism: Desulfuromonas sp. (assembly GCA_002869695.1). Taxonomy (GTDB): domain Bacteria; phylum Desulfobacterota; class Desulfuromonadia; order Desulfuromonadales; family Geopsychrobacteraceae; genus BM509. The sequence goes on from PKUD01000189.1 coordinate 20,297, forward strand.
CTTCGCAATGGCTGGCCGCAGGTTTGCGGTCGTGCATGGCGGGGCGTCACAGCTTAACCGGTTCTTCTTTGCTTCGACCCCGACGGCCCTGAAACAGGCGGAGCTGGCGCTCCTCGGCAATGAGGTTGATGGCCTGATTGCCGGGCATTGCGGCATTCCTTTCGGACAGCAGATCGCCGGCAAGACCTGGCTCAATGCCGGGGTGATTGGCATGCCGGCGAATGACGGCACCCGGGATGGCTGGTACATGCTGCTTGAGCAGGAAGGGGAGGCTCTGCAGGCCAGCTGGAAGCGCCTGAGCTATCCAGCGGAGCAGGCCCGCGATGCAATGCTCAAGGTTGGGTTGACCGGTTATGCCGAAGCCCTCATCAGCGGTCTCTGGCCGAGCGAGGATATCCTGCCCGAGACCGAAAAAATGGCGCGGGGAGTCGCCCTGAGTGTGGCGCCACTCGTTTTCTGAATACTCTCCTTAGATACTCAATCCGGGGACATGTGGTTCCCATGACTGATCCGCCTGGCGATCTGCCCCGGAGTGGTTGTCGGGTCGACCCTGATGCACAAATCCCGCTCTCTTTCCGTCAGCGGTTGATGACTTTTGAGCTGCGATTCAAGCACCTCAAGGCCCGCTTCCGAGATTGAAGTCTGGTCCTCCGACCGGCTCAGAATCCGGCGCCGCAATTCTTCTGTTGCTACCGCGAAATCGAGAATCAGCACCGGCACCCGCTTTTGTTCAGCCAGCAGCAGAAACGGCTCACGTTGATGATGTTTGAGGAACGTGGCATCGACGATCACCGAGTGGCCGGCGGACAGAATTGTCTCCGCCAGCTGATGCAGCCGCTGATAGGTCGCACTGTCAGCAGCTGGGGCATAGATACCGCCATCGAGCGGTGAACCGGTTCTGGCTTCTGCGTCAAGCTTATACAGTCTTTTTCGTTCCCGGTCCGATTGGAGGTGCAGCAGGCCGGACTGTTCGGCCAGTTCGCGTGCAAAGGTACTTTTCCCTGAAGCGGAGAATCCGTGCGTTATGAGCAGTCGGCGGGGTCTGGTGTCGATATAGCCCAGCGCCAGATCCAGATAGCTGTGATAGAGCCTCAGGTCCTGCTGCCGCTCCGGAATGCTCAGCCCTTCCTGGGCCAGCCGCAGGGCGTTGACCTTGGCGCGGACCATGGCGCGGTAGACTTTATAGAAGTTGAGCAGGGTCAGCCCCTGGTAGTCGCCCGTTCCCTGCAGGTAATGATTGAGAAAGTGCCACCCCAACTCCGGCCGGCCCCGGTCGTCGAGATCCATCACCAGAAAAGCGATGTCGTTGATGACATCGATCCAGCGCAGGTTGGGGTTGAATTCGAGACAGTCGAACAGGAGCGGCTGATCTTCGAACCAGGCCATGTTGGCCAGATGCAGGTCGCCGTGGCACTCGCGGATATAGCCGGTTGCGCGCCTCTGCTTGAGCAGCGGTTCGCACTTGGCGTACGTGTCGCGCGTCCACTTCTCCAGCTGGGGTAACTGGCCAGCATCCTCCATTGTTGTTTCACGTTGACGGATCTGGGCAAAATTTTCCAGCATGGGTGCCAGCACCGCTTCTGGCTGTCCGTATGGTTCAGAGATGGCGACTCGGGCAGCGTCCTGATGCAGTTGCGCGAGCTTGGCGGCGAAAGCGGTGAGCTGGCTGATGTCGAGTTGCTGGTGAGTCAGCAATCGATCGCACTGACATTCCTGGGGGAAGCGTCGCATCTTGACCGCATATTCAAGGGGCGGGTCCGCACCCAGGGACGGGCAGTCGATGCTGCCGCCAATCTGTTCAACCGAGAGGTAGAGGTGCGGAGCGAAACGTCGGTTAAGACGTAACTCTTCCCGGCAGAAATGGTGCCGCTTGGCGAGGGTAGAAAAATCGAGAAACCCGAAATTGACCGGTTTTTTGACCTTGTAGACAAAATCCCCGGCCAGGAATATCCAGGAGATGTGACTTTCGAGCATCTCTACCGTTTGCACCGGGTGGTTGTAAAATGCTGGATTGTTCAGCGTCTGGACAATCCGCTTCTCCCATACGGTGGGCATCGGTCAAATCCCCCTGCATTGATCCGGGCAAGTCGGGCTGAACCTGTCTTGTTTGAAGCGGGGGAGAAAAATTCCTCCCCCGCTCCATCGCCTGCATATCAGCCCGAATCAGGCAGATTCTTCGTGGTAGCCTTCCGGAATCCTGACCACAAAGACCGGGACGGTTGAGCTGTGCAGCACCTTGAGGGTGGTCGTGCCGAGCATGGCGTCGGCCAGTGCCGAGTGGCGGTGGGACCCCATCACGATAATGTCTGCCCCGCATTTTTCAGCTTCTTCAAGGATGGCCTGCTTGGGAGGAAGTTTGGCGACGACAATCTCGTCGACCCGCTGGCGCCCCTGGGGGTCGTTACAGAGTTCCTTGTTACAGAGCGCTTCCAGGTTTTTAAAAATTATATCCTCTGCTTCCTTTGAAGCCCTTTCGAAGACCTCCTCGGCGGTTTCCTTGAACATGTACAGGTCCGCCATGTTCTGCGCCGTTGAGCTCAAAGGCTCCCGGCCATGGATAATGCGTATCTTGGCATCGTACTGCTGGGCCAGGCTCAGGGCGTAGCGGAAGACATATGGAGCGCCGGCCCCCAAACCGGTGGCGTAGAGGATTTTTTTCAGTTTCGGCAACATGACATTTTCTCCTTTCTCCAGCAGGGCGTGACAAGGAACCAGATATCTTCAGGTGGAGTTGCGGCTTCTATAGGAAGTATGCCGCAGAATGGAGATTTTAAAAGGGAGGAGGGATGATTTTCTGGCTATTCCGCTTCAGTCGGCGGGACTTCGGAGCCGAGCAGAATCGCCAGCCAGGAGGTGTCCGGATTCACTTCCAGGGCGATTTTCACGATCATGGTCAGTGGTACCGAGAGCAGCATGCCGACCGGGCCTAGGACCCAGCCCCAGAAAACCAGCGAGAGAAACACGATCAGGGTGGAAAGGCCGAGCTTGCGCCCCATCAGGCGAGGCTCGAGGCCGCTGCCCATCAGGACATTGGCGGCAATATAGCCTCCGGCGACCAGCAGGGTGGGGCTGGGCCCCAGCTGGATCATCGAGAGCAGGACTGCCGGAACCGCCGCGAGAATCGATCCGATATTCGGCACATAGTTCAGCAGAAAAGCGACCAGTCCCCAGAGCAGGGGATAGTCGAGGCCGATAATCCACAGCCACAGGGCGATCAGAATCCCGGTCGCCAGGCTGACCAGGGTTTTGATCGCCAGGTACTGGCGGACACCATCGGTAAAGCGCTCGAAGGAGCTCAGAGACGATTCTGCGTCTTCCAGTGCGGCGCGTAATTTTGTCGGCATGCCGGCCGCTTCGAGCAGAATGAAGATGACGGTCAGCAGAATCAGGAATGCGTTGGTCAATACACCGCCGGTCGTGGCCAGGGTGCTGGCGACCATCTGCATCGCCTTGCCCGGATCGAAATGTTTCAGCAGGTCCCCCGAGGTAATCTTTATCCCCATCTTTTCCAGCCAGGGCAGCAGGCCAAGGGTCAGCTCACGCAATTTTTCCTGGTAGAGGGGGATCGAGGAAGTAAAGTCGTTCACCGAGGTTCCGACCAGGGTCAGAATCGTCAGGCTGACGGCGACAAAGGCAAGGATAATGAGCAGGACCGCCACGGCGGTGGGCACTTTGCGTTGCTGTAGCCAATGCAACGGTCCGGTGCAGATAATAGCGATAAAGATAGCCAGCAGAAAAGGGACCAGCAGCGGCTGGGCGGCGCGCATCCCGGCAACGACAATGACGAAGGACGCCAGGGTCAGCAGCAAGCTGCGGTTGTGTCTTTTTGTGGACGCGGATGATGTCGGCATCGACTGTCGACCTAGTCAGAACATGAATATCCAGAAATAGTATCTGCCATAGGATGAACTTTGGTGGTGTGCTTGTCAACAGCGATTGCTTTTGACCGCGCAGCTCAGGGTCGTACGGTGGGGAAGAGCACGGTCCTGTTGCAGAAATGACCCTGTTTTTTGATTGACATTTTTGCCAATTGGTTTAGGATTAACTTTGGAGGGAGTCGCAAGACAGACCTCCTGAGCCCGGTGACCCCCCCCCTCCGTCACCGGGCTCTTTTATTTGTACAACTCACCCCCCTTGTTAATAAAGTCCCTTCACCAGATCAACATCCAGTCGCCTGTTCGCCCCTGCTCTCAGGTTTGATTTCTGCGTCTCTGTTTGATTGACAATCCAGCGCTGTTTGGTTAGTTTTGTACGATAATAATTCGTGGAAACCGTCGGTTTCACAATACCATTCATGGATTCGTTTCATCCGGAAAGAGAGGATACAATGAGAAAAGGCGTGTTGTTGTCAGTCGTGTTATTGCTCTGTTTTGCTGTTGCCGCCATCGCGGTCCCGTCAGGAAGAACCCTGGAGTTTGATAAGAGCCCGATGGGTACGGTGACCTTCTCCGGTGAAATTCACAAGAATGCCGGCGTGAGCTGCAAGGAATGCCACAACAAAGACATGTTCCCGAAGATGAAGATGGGGACCGTCGAAATCAAGATGGACGCTATTTATGCCGGCCAGCTCTGCGGTAAATGCCACAACGGCGAGCGCGCATTCGAGGCCAAGGCAAACTGTACCCGCTGCCACAAGAAATAGAGACATTAGTTTGGAAAATTAAAATAGAAAATATTTATGAGAAAAATCTAAAAAACTATTGACAAGTTAAGTCTGTTCAGTTAAAAAAGAAGCATATTGACTGATAAGAGTCTCCGATAATGGCAAACCCGGGGTAACCCGGGGACGCAAAACCACGGGTCCTAAGCTGATCAGCAGCAGGACAGCCGGGTTGTCGAAGAGAAGGAGCTTGCAACACTGAATGCCCGCCTTCGACGAACGATGGCGGGCGTTTTTGTTCAGGGTCGGAGACAGAATTTTGTTAACATCCAAACCCAACAAAGGAGAAAAAAGATGAAACGGATGATGATTCTGCTGGTTATGGCCCTGGTGATGTTTAGTGG
>PKUD01000157.1 GCA_002869695.1 Desulfuromonas sp.
CTGATCGCTGGTCCATTTCTGCTGGTTTATTTCTTTTTCCCCACGGCTTTTACAGACATTCCGACTGTCCTTGTCCTGCTGTTGATTTCCATTGTCGGCGGCCTGGTTGGCGGCTTCTGGATCAAACGTTTGCGCATCGATCTCGATCCCACACTGTTGCAGCGTTATTCCCGCAGCCTGCTCCCGGGGGAGTTTCTGCTGATCCTGCAGGCTCCCATTGACGCCATGTCGCTGCCGGTGCAGATTATTCGCAGTCAGAGCGATCAGCTGCCGAGCGTCTTCATCAAACACCCGTCCCGGGAGCAGCGGGGCACCGGTCGGGACGCCTGGGAAGCGCTTTCCCGCGAACAGATCAAGGAACGCGCGCTTTACCAGGCGATCGATCATGAACAGCTGACCCGCCAGGAAGAACAGAATGTCGAACTGCTGCACCGACTGAAGCGGAGCCGCCGGTGGATTCAGGACATCTGCCGCAGCCTGACCGAGGCCAGTCGCCTGGAGCAGGGTGTATCGCCGGTGGCTGAATGGATTATTGACAACGAGTTCATCGTTGCAACGACGGTGCGAGACATTCTGCAGAATCTGCCGCCGCGGTATTACCGCGAATTGCCGAAGATCTCCGGTGACCCCTACCTGAAAGGGATGCCGTTTGCCTATGGCTTGGCCAAGGAATTGGTCAGTGACACGGAACTGCGTCTGGAGCGGGGGAATATCGTCTCTTTTCTGCAGACCTATCAGACCGTGCGCACCCTCTCCACGGCTGAACTCTGGGCGATCCCGCAGATGTTGCGGATTGCCCTGGTGGAAAGCATCCAGTCGATCGCCATCACCGCGCATTCCGATCTGCGGGGCCGCCAGTTGGCATCCTTCTGGGCCAATCGCCTGATCGCCGCCAGTCGCACCGATGCGGCGATGATTCCGCGGCTGCTTAGCGACCTTTCGCTGACCGGGCCGAGCCCCTATTTCTGTACCCAGCTGGTCGATCACCTTTACGACGAAGAGGCGGTGCTGGTTCCGGTGAAGGACTGGATCGAGTCGACCCTTGAGGAACCCTTGCACGAATGTGTTCTGCGCGAACAGAATCGGCAGAGCAAGGCGCAGATCTCGATCTCCAATGCGTTTATCAGTCTGCGCCAGCTCAACCAGCTCGACTGGCGGACGATTTTCGAGCAGGTCAGCAGCGTCGAAAAAATCCTCCGTTTCGAACCGGCCGGGATCTACCCGGTGATGGATTTTGCCACCCGCGACAGTTATCGGCAGATGATCGAGAAATTTGCCCAGCTGAGCGGCCGTTCGGAGGAGGAGATCGCCCGCACGGCGATTGAACTGGCCAGTCAGGCGGAGGGAGACGGAAAGGGTGAGCGGCTGGCGCATGTCGGCAGCTACCTGATCGGCAGTTCCCGGTGCGACCTGGCGGGGGCGATCCGCTGCAGGGAACCCGTCTCCTGTCTGGTCAGGGACTGGCTCAAGCGTCATCACGCCTGGTTGTATCTCTCCGCTGTCGCCACTCTGACAGCGTTCTTTGTGACTGTTCTGTTGCGGCTCGGTCTGGTTGCGCCATTCTCCGCCGAGGGGGTCTGGTTTACTTTACTGGCGCTGATTCCTGCCAGCCAGCTCGCGGTCCAGGTCGTCAATTTCCTGGTGACTCATCTGCTGCCGCCGTCCGAGTTGCCGAAAATGGACTTCGCCGAAACCGGCATCCCGGCCGATTGCCGCACCCTGGTGGTTGTGCCGACCCTGCTGGTGAATGCAGAGATGCTGCGCAAGGAAGTCGAACGGTTGGAAATACGCTACCTGGCGAACCGTGAGAAGAACCTGCTGTTCAGTCTGTTTACCGATTTCACCGATGCGGCACAGCCGGTTGTTGAGACCGACAACGAGTTGCTAAAGCAGGCGGTTGTCGCTATCGAGGAGCTGAATCGCCGTCACGGAGAGGGCCATTTTCTGTTGTTTCACCGGGACCGGGTCTGGAGTGACAGCGAGCAGACATATATCGGCTGGGAGCGGAAACGGGGCAAGCTGGAAACGCTGAACCGGTTGCTGGTGGATCGGTCGCCGGACGCTGCCGCCCGGTTAATCCACGTCGGGGAAGCCGCCGCGCTGCAGGATATCAGCTACGTCATCACCCTCGACAGTGATACCCAGCTGCCCCACGGAACCGCCCGCCGGATGATTGAAACCCTGGCGCATCCACTCAACCGGCCGCACCAGGCGAGCGACGGCAGGGTGTCTTCTGACGGCTATACGATTATCCAACCGCGGGTCAGCCCGGCGCTGGCCAGTTCTGTCGGTTCGGGTTACAGCCGTTTCTTCGCCGATGCCGCCGGTATCGATCC
>PKUD01000108.1 GCA_002869695.1 Desulfuromonas sp.
CTCGTAGTTCGGATCTTTGGCAGTAAATTTCATCATAGCAGAACCTTCAGCAAGTGAATCTCCCAAGTTGTTGAATGCTTAGTGCCGGTCGCTCAGGTGCGTCCATTGAATTATCCGAGCTTAACGCTATATCTGAATGCGGCTTTAATCCCGTTTAAAAATGACCATCTCAAAGATTATGGGATCTTAAAAAACAATACACTGCTAAACTGACATGAAATACATATCATTCCCACGCTGCAGGGTAGAAGAAAAAAACACAGGTCAATTTTTGCAGGTGCATGGTGCGGGTTTATGTCGGGTCGTATGTTTCGTGCGTTACCGATGTCATTATAGGAGAAGTAGTCAGCATGAACCTGTTTACCCGAGCAATTGTCCGGACTCCCGGCCGCAGCATGGTCTGCGGAATTAGCGCGGCCAATCTGGGTACGCCCGATTATGAAAAAGCGCTTGCTCAGCACCGGGAATATATCGACGCCCTGGAAGGTTGTGGGCTGCAGGTGCAGGTTCTGGACGCCGATGAGGGTTATCCCGATTCCACCTTTGTCGAAGATGTCGCGGTGCTGACTGCGCACTGTGCCGTGATCACCCGCCCTGCGGCTTTGTCGAGAACGGGAGAAATCGAGAGTATCCGACCAGTCCTGCAGCAGCATTTTGCGAGGATCGAGCAGATCATGGCGCCGGGAACCCTGGACGGCGGAGACGTGATGCAGGTCGGTGACCACGTCTACATAGGTCTTTCGCAGCGCACCAATCTCTCCGGCGCCGAGCAACTGATCGCAATTCTGTTGCGTTACGGTGTGGCCGCTTCAATTGTCCCGGTGACGGAATTTCTGCATCTGAAAACTGGAGTCACCTGGGTCGGAGGAAACCGGCTGCTGGCGGCGGGGGAATTCATTACTCGCCCGGAATTCGCCCACTGCAACATACTGCCGGTCGATGCCACAGATGCTGCTGCGGCAAACTGCATCCGCATCAACGACAGCATTCTCATGCCTTTCAGGTTCCCGCAGGTGCGTGCTCGGTTGGAGCCTTTGGCGGCGCGAATTATCGAAATTGATATTTCCGAGTATGCCAAACTCGACGGGGGACTTACCTGCCTTTCTCTCCGTTTTTAATTTATTGACACTTCCAAAAAAAATGCGGGTTCCTGTATAGTGAATTGTCGCTAACGACATGACTGTTTCCAGAAAAGAGGTTTATGCAATGAAAAAGTTGGTCTTCATCCTATTCCTGATTGCTGCGCTGGGCCTGATAGCGACAACAACAATTGCCGGTAAAGCGGGCATGATGTGCAACAGCTGCCCCCAGCAGGGGTTTGCCGCTGGGGAAATTGAGAAAAAATATGCTGCGGACTACGCCGCCATTGAACAGAAGTTGATGGCCAAGCAAGAGGAGATGCGTGCTGCCTGGGGTCAGGAGAACACCACTGTCGGCGAAATCAACAGGCTGCGCAATGAGATGCTGGAGTTGAAAAAGGAATACCTGGTGCTGAACGACAAGGTTCAGCGTGAGTCTGCCGAGTTGGCTGGCGGAAATATCACCGAGGGTTCTGCTGGTTGTGCGAAAGGCATGGGGGGCTGCGACAAACAGGGAATGTATAAACAAGGTTGCGGCAAAAAAGGTGGGAAGATGAAGTGCCCGGGTGGTGATGACTGCCCGAAGCAGGGTTGTGGTCGGAAATGTGACCAGGCGAACTGCAAAGCTGGTCAAGATTGTCCGAAAAAGGAACGTTGCGACATGCAGGGCAAGAAGTGTCGGGGCGAAATAGACTGCCGTGGCAAGGGTGATTGCCCCAAGCGGTCGTGATCTCATAGTAAAAAAAGAAAAACCCCGCCGGCAACGGCGGGGTTTTTTTGTGCCTAGAAAATACGATCGACTATTCGCGAACGAAGGTGTCGATGTCGGTCTCATGGACCATGCCCATGATGCGGGCATATTCGGACTCGATGATCACATAGTGGTTGTGGGTCGACTTGGCGTTGGCTTCGAAGATAGCCTTGACGTCAGGATCGTCGATTTTTGCCGCCATCTCGCGCAGGCTCTTTTCGAGGTTCTGCTCTTTTTCCATAGCCAGTTCCATCGCCTTACGCTCGCTGAAGTCGGCCAGCAGGGTCTTGTCCAGTTCGGACAGCCAGTCTGACTCATTGTCCGGCGGAGCGTCGATGAACTCATCGAAGGACGGCATATCGTCACCCTCGTAGCTTGCGAAAAACTGCTCGGCGTGCTCACGCTCTTCACGGGCCAGCAGCTCGAAGGTCTTGATTGCGCCTTCGTCGGTCATGTGACTGGCGGCAATCTGGTAAAAGTTCATAGCGTTCTTTTCGGTCTGGAC
>PKUD01000102.1 GCA_002869695.1 Desulfuromonas sp.
GCAAAGGCGTAGGCCACCCCGTAAGCCGCCAGGTTCAGCTCGGCAGCAGCCATCCGCGCGATCAGCGCGGCCAGCAACGGCCCTTCCACCGCCATCATCAGCCAGGTACCCGCCAGCGGCAGCCAGAAGCGAAATATTTTCCCGTAACTCAATCTGCTCTGCATGCCGGCATCATCAAGCTATTTTCTCCTGTCAGAGCAATGCCCTTTTGTCCGCAACGGAATTGCCCGTGAACCTGATCAAAAAAATAAAAAGGGCGACCGGCTGCGGCCGCCCCGAGGGGAGTTTTACGTTATTTAACTCAGGAAAGAAAGTCTTATCCTGCGAGTTTGACCTTTTCAGAACATTTGCTCCGCTGCGGCAACCGCACACAGTTATGGCTGCTCCAACTTGCAGCATCGACGATCCTCGGAACCGTGACCAGGCTACCCACCGTATAGCCTTCGCCATGAAGAACCTTCTCGCTGAGGGCAACCGTGACCGTACTGAGCTTCAGCTTGACGACCCGACCGCGTCCCCGATAAGAAAAACCGCCCTTGCTCCAGAAGATATCGACCAGTTTCCCGGTCTTCAGTTTTTGATCTTCGTCGAAAAGGGTGTGAGGGTTTTTTATTGTCATTGTCCAGTCCCCCTAGGCAGCCTTGCGGCGCAGCATCTGTTTAAGGGCATGGCCGGCGAGGGTCGGGTTCTCTTTCAGGCGGCGCTTGGAATAAGGCAGCCAGGATTCACCGAAGGGGACGTAGACCCTCAACTTGTGCCCTTGGTCGACCAGCATCCGCCGCAGTTCGGGATCGACGCCGAGCAACATCTGGAATTCGTAATCCTTTTTGTGCAGTTCGTATTTGTCAATCAGCCGCAATGCCTCAAAAACCAGTTTTTCATCGTGGGTGGCGATACCGACATAAGCCTTCTGCTGGAACAGCTTCTCCAGACAGTAGACATAGTTTTCGTTGATCAGCGCCATATCCTTATAGGCATGCATCCGGGATTCGTTATAGATCCCCTTGCACAGGCGTATATTGGTCTTTGCTCCGGACAGGCAGCCGATGTCACTGATCGTACGGCGCAGGTAAGCCTGCAATACAGTTCCTACCGCGCCAGGAAATTCTTCACGCAGTGCGCGATAGAAAGTCAGGGTGTCATCGGTGCAGGGGACATCCTCCATGTCGATGCGCACAAAATTATTTTTGCGCGCCGCCAGGGCGACGATATCGCGGATATTTTCGTACGCGAAGTTGCGGTCCAGTTCCAGCCCCAACTGCGTTGGTTTGAGAGACAGGTTGTACATCAGATGCCTGCCATCGATCGAGTCGAGAATCTGCAGACACTGCTTTTTGAAATAGAGTGCCTCGTCCTTCGTCTTGATGAATTCCCCGAGGATATCGATCGTCGTCAGCATCCCCTCATCATTCAGCTGCTTCGAGACCCGCAGCGAATCTTCCAGGTGGGGCCCGGCAATGTAGTCCTTGGCGAAGAAACCGACCACCGGACCGGGAACATGCATAATGGTTCTTGAGACAACCGAATTAAAGAGAGACATTTCTCACCTCCGCGGGCCTGAAACAATAACAATGCACGCCGACACCTCCGCTAAAAAAATTCCGGGAGACCGGAGCCTCCCGGAGAGGAGGTGTGCTACTGCACCGTAAAGACGGTGCTGTCACCAAAGGAGAGCACAGGCTATGCCAACATTCGGAGATTTTACACAGCCCACCAGGTAAGAAGAATTTTTATCATATATTCAGGGGGTTACAGAAAAGACAAAAAAGCTGTGGTGGGAAACGAGGCGCCGGCGAGATAAAAATCCGGCAAATTGTGCCGGGAAAACTATACAGGATTGCATAAAAGCCACGGTTGCCCTGAGCCGTTTAGCGTTCCCGCCGCAGTCCGTGCTTCTGCAGCTTACGCGCAATCGTCGCCTGGGTCACCCCGAGGGCTTCGGCCATTTCAGTCTGGTTGGAAAATTTGCTCAGGGCCTGAGTTAAAACCGTCCGCTCAACCCGATCAAGAACCTCCTGCAGAAGCTCTCCTTCGCCCCAACCGGCATCGGCCATGCCGCGCCGTTCAGCAAGGTCCGAAATGTCGGCCGGCAGATCGGCGAGATCGATCAATTCGGTTTCCGACATCACCACAAGCCGCTCACAGACATTCATCAGCTCACGAACATTGCCCGGGAACGCATAGTTCTGCAGGGCACGGGCGGCAGCCTGCGAGAGACGTTTTTTGACCCTGTTACGTTCGCCAAACAGCTCAAGATAGTGCCGAACCAGTGGCAGGATACACTCCTTCCGCTCGCGCACCGCAGGAACCGCCAGCGGGATAACATTGAGCCGGTAAAAAAGATCGTGGCGGAAACGTCCCTGTGCGACCATTTCATCCAGGTTGCGGTGGGTTGCGGCGAGAATCCGCACGTTGACCGTTCGCCCCTGGGTAGAACCGAGCCGCATGATCCGTCCGTCCTCGAGGAAGCGGAGCAGTTTTACCTGTGATGAGAGGGGCAATTCGGCGATTTCATCAAGGAACAGAATTCCCCCGTCGGCCAGCTCGAAATGGCCCGGCTTGCCGCTGTCGGCCCCGGTAAAGGCGCCCTTCTCGTAACCGAACAGTTCCGATTCGATCAGGGATTCGGGAAGTGCACCGCAGTTGATCTTGATCATCGGTCGCCCGGAACGGGAGGAATTGGAATGGATCAGTTCAGCGATCAAGCCCTTGCCAACGCCTGATTCACCTAGAATCAGCACCGAAGACTCCGCCTTGCTGACCCGCATCGCCTGCTGCACCGCCCGAACCATCCCGGGGCTGCGGGCCACCACCTGACGGTTCTCCAGGTCATGCAACTGCATTGCCAGGATCTGATCGCTCAGCTGGTCCTTGAGCGCGGCCTGTTCTTCCAACTGCCGCTGCAAGCGGTCGATCTCGGAGATATCGTTCTCGCTGACCACCGCCCGCACCAGGTGCCCCTGCCCATCAAAGACGGGAGTCGCGGTGAAGATCAGCTTGCGGCCACGGCTGTCCTGCAGCAGGCTGACCTTTTCCCCGGTACGGATCGCCTCCAGCCCGGCCGAACTTTCGAATATCCCCTCACGCAGCAGGTCGCGCATATTGCGCCCGACCACATCCCCGGAGCGGACCCCGTTGATCCGCTCTGAAGCCGGATTGATCCGGACCACCGTACCGTCCGCGTCGCAGATCAGCAGCCCATCGGAAGAGGAATCGATGATCGCATCCAGTTCACCAACCACCGCCAGGAGGTCCCGGCCATGGGGAGAAGTGATTTTTTTTTCAGAGGTCATATGGGCTTCCGCAGCAATTATCCATTTTTGTATAGGCAGCTCCTTTTATACTTCTTTGCATAAAAAGGCAACATATCTTCCTTTGGCAGGACACAAAAAAGCACCGGATCAACAGACCGGCCGGCGCGTCCAACTTTCCCCCTCCCCCGCTGAAAAAACTCAGCCGCCCACCACGACACCAAGACCCCGTGCGGCAAAACAGGAGCCAAATCGCTTCAGTTCTTCGGTGGACGGTTCCCGCATCAACCCCTCATCATACTGGCCGCCCAGCTTGAGGTGTTTACCGGCAGCAACGCCGTGATAGGGCAGCAGGTGCACGTCCCGTGCTCCCCCCTCCAGCCCGGCGACAAAGTCGGCGATGGCAGAGGCGCTGCCCGCATCGGCATTGACCCCGCCGATCACCGGGATACGGAGAGTGATCTGCGCCCCGCTGACTGCCAGCAGCTGCAGGTTGTCGAGAATACGCCGGTTGCTGACCCCGGTGAAGCGGCGATGCAGGCCGTCATCGATCATCTTCAGGTCGTAAAGGAACAGGTCCGTGTGCTTGGCCACTTCGAGCAGGATTTCCGGTGAGCAGAAGCCGCTGGTATCCACCGCCCGGTGGATATGCTGCTCACCGCAGGCCCTGAGCAGTCGCAGCAGATAGTCGGGATGCAGCAGCGGTTCGCCGCCGGAGATGGTCACACCGCCTTCCGACTGGGCGAAAAAAGGTCGCTCTTTCTCGACGATCTCCATCAACTCGGCGATCTGGTAATGCCGTCCCGACATCTCGATCGCCCGGGTCGGGCAGACCTCGGCACACTCCCCACACAGCTGGCATTTCAGCGGATCGGTGACAGGGCTCACGGCAGTCATAGTCATCGCTCCGAGCGGGCAGACTTTGACACACTCGCCGCAGCCGATACACTTCGATTTGGTGAACAGCTTCTGCTGTTTGGCAGAGATACTCTCGGGATTGTGGCACCAGGCGCAGGAGAGCGGACAGCCCTTGAAGAAGATGGTCAGACGGATGCCGGGGCCATCGTTGATGGCGTAGCGTTTGATGTCGAATATCAGAGGTTGCTGCATTTTTTGACCTATCGGTTTTGATCGCCCTTCTTCCCGTTGGACGCAGCCGGAACGCAGGGAGCGGCTGGCGAAACAAGCGAGGAATGTCTGAGCGACTGTGCAAACAGGCGCGAGTTTTGCGAGCGCGCCAGCTGCGACCGGAGTGGAGGGAACCCGCCGGCCCTAGCGGCGGGCAAGGAGGTCGGGCGCCCTTTTCTGCTTACTCTTTTGTGGCGCAACAAAAGAGTAAGGCGGCGTGCGGGGCCGCTACCCCGCGATCCTGATCTTATTCCAATCCCGAAAAGCAACATCAAGACCGGCGGGGGTGCCCGCCAGCACCTTCATTTTCTTTGGATCGCCAAAGAAAACGAAGCAAAAGAAAACGACCCCAATGCCCCCGCCTGACGATCTAACCGTCAGGTTCCTTCCGCTACGCAAACATTTACCGCGCTCGCAAAACTTGCCCTGCGGGCTTCGAACATTCCTCGCTCAACCGGTAAATATTCGCTCCGCTCCAGCGGTGTCAAAGGGGAAAGGGGAGACAAAACCACATTGCCGCTCCGGCTGCGTCCCACGGGGAGGAAGTACAAAACCTCGAACACAGAACGTCGAACACCGAGAATGAAGCCTAGAAGGCTTCATTCTCGGTCCGCTCGATGACTTCCTGCTGCAGGTCGGCATTCATGTCGTTGAAATAATCACTGTATCCGGCCATCCGAACCAGCAGGTCCTTGTAATCCTCCGGGGACTCCTGGGCCGCCTTGAGGGTTGCGGTGTCGACAATATTGAACTGGATGTGGTGTCCGCCCATGGTGAAGTAGCTGCGGATCAGAGAACCCAGCTTTTTGACATCCTCGTCCCGCTTGAGCAGACTCGGCAGAAAGCGTTGGTTCAGCAGGGTGCCGCCGGACATGGTGTGGTCGAGTTTGGTCAGCGAGCGGACCACCGCCGAGGGTCCGTGGGTATCGGCGCCATGCGATGGCGAGGTCCCGTCACTGATCGACTTGCCGGCGAAGCGCCCGTTGGGAGTCGCTCCCATCACCTTGCCGAAATAGATGTGGCAGGTGGTGGAGAGCATGTTGAGATGGAAACATTCACCCTTGGTGTTCGGCTTGCCGTCGATCGCCGCCAGCAGGTCGGCGTAAACCCGCAGGGCAATATCATCTGCCCGATCGTCGTCATTGCCGAAGAAGGGGGTCTTATTGAGGAGAGTCTGCCGCAGGAAATCTTCTCCCGCGAAATTATTCGCCAGCGCATCGAGCATCCTCTCCATAGTGAACTTGCGGCCCTCGAAGACGTGGGTCTTGAGTGCCGACAGGCTGTCGGTCACCGTGCCCAGACCGGTGCACTGGATATAGTTGGTGTTGTAGCGAGGCCCGGCGTCGTAGTAGTCGCGCCCCTTGCTGATACAGTCTTCGATGACCACCGAGAGGAACGGCGCCGGTGCATACTTGGCGAACATCCGGTCGATGTAGTTGCTGACCCGTATCTTGGTGTCGACAATAAAATTGAGCTGCCTGACGAACGCCCGGTACAGATCATCATAACTCTTGAATTCGCGTGGATCTCCGGTCTCGATGCCGGCCCTCTTGCCGGTGACCGGATCGATACCGTTATTCAGTGTGACCTCCAACACTTTCGGCACATTAAGGTATCCGGTGAGGACGAAGGCCTCCTTGCCGAAGGCGCCGACCTCAATGCAGCCGCTGCAGCCGCCTTCGCGGGCATCCCGGAGCGACTTGCCCTGGCGCACAAGTTCCTGCACATAAATGTCCGGGTTGAAGACCGACGGGTAGCCATGTCCCTGGCGGATCACTTTGCAGGCGGAGTGGAGGAACTTGTCGGGGGTTACGCTGCTGACATGGACCGCGTTGCCCGGCTGCAGAATGTGCAGCTCCTCGATGATTTCCAGCATGATGTAGCTGACTTCGCTGACCCCGTCTTCGCCGTCGCTGGTGATGCCGCCGATATTCAGGTTGGTGAAGTCGTTGTAGGTGCCGCTCTCACGGGCGGTGATGCCCACCTTGGGTGGAGCCGGGTGGTTGTTGACCTTGAGCCAGAAGCAGCAGAGCAACTCCTTGGCCTGGTCGCGGGTCAGGCTTCCGGCGTTAAGTTCCGCCTCGTAGAAGGGCGCCAGATGCTGGTCGAAGTGGCCGGGGTTCATCGCGTCCCAGCCGTTCAGTTCGGTGATGGTCCCCAGGTGGACAAACCAGTACATCTGGATCGCTTCGTGGAAGGTGCGCGGCTTGTTGGCCGGGACATGGCGGCAAACCTCGGAGATCCTGCGTAGCTCTTCCGCCCGCTGAGGGTCGCTTTCTTTTTCCGCCAGCTGCTCGGCCAGCTCGGCGTGGCGCTCGGCGAACAGGATCACCGCATCGCAGGAGATGTCCATCGCCTTGAGCTGTTCCATCTTGTCGGTGGCTTCGGGGTCATTGAGGAAGTCGAGCCCGGCGATTTCGGCGGCGATCTGCGCTTTGAAGTCGCGCATCCCCTTGCGGTAGATCTGCCCGTCCAGCGCGGTGTGACCCGGCGCACGCTGCTCCATGAACTCGGTGAACAGCCCGGCCTCGTAGGCCCCCCGCCACTCGTCCGGAACATGGCCGAAAATTCGTTCGCGGATGGTCTTGCCCTGCCAGTAGGGAATCACTTCCCGTTCGTAGGTGTCGATATCCTTTTGGCTGATGGTGTAGCGCTGCTGATCGCGGGTATTGAGGACGTGGAAGTCTTCGACGCTGTGGCAGGTCAGCTCGGGAAAGGTCGGTACCGCCCCTGGGGCAGGACCGCGCTCGCCGACAATCAACTCGTCCTTGCCAATGTAGATCGTCTTCTTCCGGCAATGATCGAGGAAGTTCAGTGCCCGCAGCACCGGAATCGAATACTTGCCGGAGTTCTCTTTATAAAAGGCGGTCTCGTGCAGCGCCCGTTCGATCGACAGGCTCGGCTCAATCTCAACACTGAGCTTGCGCAACCGCTGAATCCGCTCGTTCATCCCCGGGCCGATGGCACCCGGCTTTTGCTGATAAAAATTCCCCTCAGCAGCGGCTTTACGCTGTGGGGCTGTGCTCATGTCGATCGTCTCCATAGGAATCCTCTGGTTCTGGTCCGTCAGCACTTAGCCGATGACGGAGGCAACAGTCTTTCAATTGTACTTTGGTATATGGCAGTGGAGCAAGTGCGATGGCGATTATATAGAGCAATTTAGATACCAATTATGGCAAGCCGGATTGCCTTTTTAAGTAACTGAATTCATGAAGAATGAATCGCAATAAGTGATTGTTGTCATGAATTGAAAAACGATTTTTATTTAGTTTTGAATATTTTATTACTCACTGAAAAAGTTCGCTTACTGCGCCGACCTGCCCGTCAGGCCAGAACCGGAACAAACACAAACATCCCCCCGGACAATTCAAGAGTGGGTCAGCGCGGCTCACGATTATCCGCCAACGAAAATGGCCGACCCGATTTCTCGGGCCGGCCATTTTCCCATACGCGATCTACTAAAAAAGCATGCTAAGGCAATGTTGGCGGTTCTGCTGCAACTCCTACAAGGGCTACAGGCTCAACATCCGTTTCTTCTCCGACAACGACATCAAAAGGCTCTGCTGGATCAGAGGTGTAACGCTCAAACCCGTCCGCATCAACGGTCAAGAAATACGAACCTTCAGGAAGAAGAGCCCGGAACGAGCCATCTTCAGGATTGACCAAGCCCGTGGCAATAGGGGCATCGCTGCCGACCGGCACAACCGAAACGACGGCACTTGCAATGATCTGAGACTCCAAGTCCGGGAGAACCGATCCGGAAATGGCTCCATAGTTCTGCAGAACATCTTCAATCTCAACGATCCGGATTCCCGTAGGTTTAAGAAGCCATTTATCCTGACTCGATTCATGAACTGCTTTAGAAGGGTCAAAATCCAGCACAATAGCCGTCATCTCCCCAGGCCGCACAGTAAATTTACCCAGAATCTTCAAGCCCGATGTTTGAGCGCTCGGGGTCGTCAAAGCCAGTCCATCCGGGTCGAGCGCAGCAATTGAATCGTCCTGCAAGGTCACGTAGTTGACGGGGTCTTCATTCTCCATATTCGTATCAAGAATCAAGCGGACCTGATTGTAGGCGCCGGCAGGGACAAGTGCCTCACCCAAAACCTCCTGCTGATAAGCCAAGTCAAGAACATTGACCGACAGAGAAGGCTCAAAGGTCTTGATTAAGGGCAGGCCTTCGTCGGTCGAATTCTCACTTCCATTGGGAACGGCCCTGACCTCCTTGATAGAAATAACAACTTCTTTGAGACTGGGGTCGACATCATCAGTCAATGCAACCTGGAGGGTCCCCCTTGAAGAGCTGTCACTTCCGCACGCTGCAAATATCATCACCAACAAAGAAACCAGGGACCACACAAAAATTTTCAGGAGTTTGGGGTTCATATCGATTTTCCTCTCTTGTAGAAATTGGCTGTTTACCATCAAACGAGCAGAATAGCTTCGCTTGGCTCTCATGCCTTAGACGACATCCATGCATTTTAGTTTACGTGCTGGAAACTATCCCTTGCCCTTATTTTTGCTCTTTTTACCCCTGTTGCTTTTACCCGAAATATATTCGATATCAGCACCGCGCTTTAACGCGTGAAATTCTTTCGAACCCGGCTTAACGCCCAAGCTTTTGGCGAGAGCTCCCCACCCTTTACCCTTTTCAGACCTGTATTTTTCCATAACGAAGTCAGTCGATTTCGACGACATTTCCCCAAGGCGAAAAACGACGTAGGCATCTGCCGGGTTTTCAACATCGTTAAACACCGCTCGAATCTCGGCATCGCCAACATGGAATCGCGCCGCCAGACTTGCTTTAAATCCAGTGAGGTCAGATTGCGCCCTGGCATTCAGCTGTTGAGTCCAATCAAAATCGCCTGCGACTACGACGGTTGCCGATACAAGTAGAAAAAAGCCAGCCAACACCATTGCAATGTTCTTCTGTGCATTCATTTGGTCCTCCTCGGTAAGATTAACCACCTGTTGCGATTCCCCGATAGAACACAAAAAGCGCTCTATCTTCAGCCGAAGATGAGCGCTCCATAGATACATCCGTAGCCGGGGCCTGGATGAATAGGACTCATCTCTTCGGCAACCCGGCTGTCCTGCAAACACTGGACCCGTGGCTTTGCGTCACCAGATCACTCTGGCTTTGCCCGTTCGGAGATCGTTATGTTTGACTATCAAAAAACAGCGAAAAGGTCAAGACAAGTTACAGAACCTGTATTCTCAGTTCTTATTGAAACGGGATGTCGCCAGACATGAAAAATATGCTCTTCAACTTTGATTAAGTTATGCGTATTTATGCAAAGAAAAGATCTTTATAGTTAAAAAGGAGATCTTGAAAAACAAAAGACCCCCCTCTCTTTCAGGTAACATCTATACACTTCCTCTAATACATTCATTATCAGCGCAGACCCCTGAAACGACCTGTGCCATGCTCCTCTCTCATTTCAGGTCAAAAGGTTCAGTGTATTTTTAATGCAGGGAATCCTGTCTTCACGGCGATGGGACACATAAATGATCTGGGTCCTGCCTGTCGAACCAAGGTGATCGACCAACTTCAGCACCATCTCCCGGTTGGCGTCATCCAAACCCTGGCAGGGCTCGTCGAGGATCAGCAGTTCAGGAATCTTGACCATCGCCCGGGCGATGAGCAGCATGCGCTGCTCCCCGTAGGAGAGGCTGCGGAACGGCGCGTTCCGCTGTTTTTCCATGTGCAGCAGTTTCAGCCACTCCAGGGCAACCTCCTCCTGCTGCCTGGAATACTTCCGATAGACCCCGATGGAGTCGAAAAACCCTGAAAGAATGGCCACTTTGGCCGTGACCCCGACCCGGTAGTTCTGCTGCAGAGCCGTCGAGACAAAGCCCAGCTTTTGTTTGATATCCCAAACGCTTTCTCCCGAGCCTTTTTTGCGACCGAAAAGCCAGATATCGTTGCCATAGCCCTGCACGTTGTCTCCGGTAATCAGGTTCAACAAAGTAGTCTTTCCGGAGCCATTCGGCCCGGCCACCGTCCAGTGTTCACCCCTTTTCACGGTCCAGTTGAGACCATTGAGCACAGAGTGATCGCCGTAACGGACGGTCACATTTTTCATCTCGATCAGGGGGGGATCGCCTGGCCGTGCAACGGGTTCTTTCCTGCCGTCATCACCGGGCAGCCGGGGCGGCAGGGTGTAGTGAAAAGAGTGGAACCGCAGCAGCGCCTCAGAAGCGAGAATTTCCTCTTTCGGCCCCGCAACAAACAGGGAACAGTCCTTGAGGTAAGCAATATGGGTGACTTCGGGCAGAATCTCATCGAAGCGGTTCAGGATCAGAACCACTCTGACTCCGTCGTTGATGCAGCGGGAGATAACTTCCCGCAAGACGACACAGGAGTCATGATCCAGCCCGTCGAAGGGTTCGTCGAGTACCAGCAACTCAGGTTCCTGCAGCAGGGCCCGGCAGATCACCACCTTGCGCATCTCCCCGGTGGAGAGGGTCTTCAGCCCCTGCCCGAGAATTGCGCCGAAGTTCATTTGCTTACTCAGCTGATCCAGTTTTTCCCGGTCGACAGCCCGGTTGCCGCAGATGAACTGCTGCGCTGTTGTCCCCGGGTCGAAACAACCGATAAAATCGGAATCATCCAGCTTTTTCTCATAGTCGAGAAGTTCAGTGACTTTCTCGAAAGAGACATACTCACTCCTGTCAGGTAGCTGGCCATCCCCAGCAATGATTTCCAGTTCGCCACAAAGCAGCCGGCCCAGAGAGGACTTGCCGCAGCCGTTTGCCCCGATGATTGCCCAATGCTCGCCAACCCGGACCTGCAGGGAGATATCCTGTAAAAAAGATGTTGTGTTTATCCTTGCGGTGACATTTTGAAGATTTATTCTGGACAAGCGACAATCCTGACAAAGAGAGATAAAAAAACAGGGGGGTAGCGACAGCACGATCATACGCCAGAGCTTCAACGGTGGGAAGCCGTCTCCAGCGGACGCAAGCACCTGTCCCCATCATTGTGCGCATTGCTCACATAACCCGAAACCGGAAACATCTCAAGTTCCGGGGTGTTCGATTCCAGAAGATCCTGCAGCCGATGCGTGTCGCCGAACCGTGGATCGAGCCAGGCCGCGAATAGCTCCGGGTCAAGGATCGCCGGCATGCGCTGATGAATGTCAGCCATCGCTCCGGTGGCCTTGGTGGTGACGATGGTACAGCTTTCGATCAGGTTACCGCTCTCCTTGTCCAGCCAGGCATCCCACAACCCGGCAAGGGCCAACGGTTGCCTGCTCGGCCGATGGACATAGAAGGGCTGCTTCTGCTCTTCCTGCTTCTGCCACTCGTAGAAGCCACTGGCGGTAACGATGCAGCGCTGCGCCTTGAAGGGAGCACGGAAGGAGGGTTTCCGGGTCAGGGTCTCGATCCGTGCGTTGAATGTATGACGCGCGATCTCGCGGTCTTTCGCCCAATGAGGGACCAAGCCCCAGAGCAGAAGATGCAGCACCCGGGAGCGGCCCAACTGCCTCACCACCGGCAACAGCTGCGACGGCGCAACATTGAAGCTGTTCGGGATCGGGGCAACCTGGTCCAGGACAAAATATTCCCGCAGATTGTCCGTTGTCAAATCACCAAGCGATACCCTTCCGCACATATCATTCCCCGACGGATAATCGTTGTTACGCGTGCCCGCTACCGGCTCAGTCAAAGGTTCTCAGATAGTCCTTGATTTCGGACACCGACATCGTCGTCTTTGAAGCATTGTGATGCCCGTTGACCACCAGTTGCGGAAGGCTCAGGGCATGCAGCTCGCTCAGATGTTCAGGGTCTATGACCGACCTGATCTCAACCTCCAGACCCAGCTCTCTGACTGCCCGCTCCGTCTTCCTTTTCAAGGCATCGCACCTGCTGCAGCCATCACCGTAAATTTCGATCCTCATGATGACCTCCTCTGTCCCCCCTTTTTCTTTATCATCTCACTCGAGACGCTGCGGGACAAGGGCTCACCCCTGAATCCCCGGGACAGAACCCATTTGAGATATATCTCCGGTCACAAGATGCTGCGAAAACAGGAGCAGGGAAAGCCCAATCAGACCTGCAGGAAAGAGATGTGAAAATCGATGAGAGAGATGACCAGGCAGCGGTCGAGAAGTTTCGGTTGACCGAACAGGGTAGCGAACAGTTCGTTGGTCATCAGCCCGGAAATTATCGCCACGCTGTCCGGGGTGACCGGGATGTTCCCCTCGGGCTGAGTGGCCCCGGCGAAGATATCCGCCAACCGCTGCGACCGGCCCGACAAGAGGGTCAAGACCTGGCCGTGGTCGCCCTGCAGTCCGCCGTGCACCAGGTAGACGCCGTCGGGAGTCAGGGCATCGAGCAGAAAACGACTCTGGTAGTTGTCAAGGCAGTCAGCCACAGCAGTGAGGCCGTCCGGCACGCGGAAGGCGTCATTGATCCGCCCCTCCAGCAGCACAATGTCGGTCGAGCTGTTGATCGCATGAAGGCGCTCTGCCGCCAGCTGCAACTTCGGCCGACCGATATCCGCCTCGCCGTACAGCAGCTGGCGGTTCAGGTCGGGCCAGTCGACGATGCCATCATCAACCAGATAAAGCCTGCCGATCCCGGCCCGCGCCAGCAGCTGACTGACTGTCGCTCCGAGACCTCCAACCCCGGCGACCAGCACTGACGCCGCGGCGACCTTCTCCTGGTTCTCGTCCCCCCAGTGCACCAACTGACGGGCATACCGGCTCTCCATCAGCCTCCTGCTCCCGGGGGAAACATAGCCACCACGTCCTGATCGTTGACGGGTGTCTGCAACCCTTGCAGGTGATGAATATTGCGCCGGTTGACCAGAATAATCGTCCCGGGATGCAGACCGCCCTCCGCATCGATCAGCTTGTGCAGAAACGGCGTCGTCAGCTGCTCCTGCATCCGCTGAAGCAACTGCATGATCGTCTCCCCCTTGCTGGCGGGAAGACTGATCCGATCCTGCTTCAACAACAGACGCAGCAAACTGAAGAATTGCACCTCGACCATGGTTCGTCCCTCAGGCCGCCAGGCATTGCACATGGGCATAGCTGGCGGTCTTGTTGAGCCACAACCCGCCCGGGAACGGGCTGCGGGTGCGGACCAGCTGATAATAGAGACCGGAATCGTTGGTCTCACCGATCATCGTGGCGCCGATAACCCGCTGCCGCTCGTCGAGAAACACTTTACGGAATCGGCCCGTTGCCGGCGTCCAGCTGTAGTGAGTCTGCGGGGCATCGTCGGAGCAGTAGCCAACCGCAGCAACGTCAATGCCGAAAATCTCGGTGATATTGTTCTTCAGGCTTCCCTCATAGCGCACCTTGAGTCCGAGCATATTGAGGGCAGCATTCTCCCCCTGCTCGACGGCGGTCATCCAGTTGCCCTGTATCGTCTTCAAACCGCTGATGAAGTCGGCCCCTTCGGCAGCATCACCGGCGGCAAAGACATCGGGATGGCTGGTCCGGCACTGTTCATCGACCAGAATCCCGTCGTCAACGTCAAGACCGACATTCGCGGCCAGCTGGATGTTCGGCGTGACCCCCTTGCCAATAATCAACAGATCACTGGTAATTTCCTTGCCGCACTTCAGTTTCAGCTGCAGCTGATCGACACCTGCCAGCTCATCGATATCATTCTGTTTGTGAATCTGCAGACCCTTGGCGATGAGATCTTCTTCCAGAATCGCTGAGGCAGCGGGGTCCACGACGCGACTGAAGATGCGGTCGGAACCGACTACAAGATGCTTTTCCGCCCCGGCCGGTGCGTGGGAAAGTAACGGCAGGCTGACCAGCCCGGCACCGATGGCTGTGATCGTCTTGGCCCCGCGGTAAAGCTCAA
>PKUD01000193.1 GCA_002869695.1 Desulfuromonas sp.
TGCCCTCGGACGCTGATGGCAGATTTTCTTTACGGCATTAACCCGGTCAGCGAAGCTCTGGCGGGACAGGGACGCAGACCACAGGAGCTGATTGTCGTGCGTGGCAAGCAGTCGGCCCGGCTGGATGAGCTGCTCGGGCAAGCACATGTTCTGAACATTCCGGTCAGCAGGCGTGAACGCCGCGATCTGGACCGGATGGTCGGGCATGACCATCATCAGGGGGTGCTTCTGCGCCTCGAACCTTTTGCCTACGCCGACCTCAGCGATCTGCTCGAACGCTGGCAGAAATCCGGCCGTCCGGCCTTCTTCCTGCTGCTGGACGGGATCACTGATCCGCACAACCTTGGGGCGATTCTGCGGAGTGCGGAAGTCGCCGGTTGCCATGGTGTCATCCTTGCCAAGGACCGGTCCTGCCCGGTGACCCCGGTGGTAGAGAAAACTGCGGCGGGAGCACTCTCCCATCTGCCGCTTTGCCAGGTGACCAATCTGGCGCGGACCCTGGAACAGCTGCAGAAAGAAAATATCTGGTGCTACGGCCTGGCCGGGGAAGAGGGCGCGACCTCTCTCTACCAGGGCGATCTGTACGGCAATATCGCCCTGGTGGTTGGCAGCGAAGGCAAAGGGTTGCGGCCGAACGTGCGCAAGCACTGCGATGGACTGCTTACCATCCCGATGCGGGGACGGGTCGGCTCACTGAACGCTTCGGTGGCGGCGGCGGTGGCCCTGTTCGAGGTGGTGCGGCAGACGGGGCAGGACGAGGCGCTACCGTAAGGGTATGTTTCCCCACGGCATTCCAGGCATTGGCCTGTTCCCCTGTGGGTCGTTCCGGGACCTGGACGCTGTGCGGAATTTCACTCTGAACCGCTTGACAAGTCTCAAAAGTTGCACTATAAATTCTTGCCTGCCGCACGGGTGATCAACTTGCCCGACAGGTTGATTTTTTGCTTGCAATCGACGACCTGCTGGGTTATAACTCCCGTCTTGTGCTGGCGTAGCTCAACTGGTAGAGCACCTCACTTGTAATGAGGATGTTGCGGGTTCAATTCCTGTCGCCAGCTCCAGTTGGCAAAAACGGGCTCTTTGAATACCGTTAAAGTTGAATATATGGTTCCCCTGGAGGGGTTCCCGAGTGGCCAAAGGGATCAGACTGTAAATCTGACGGCTCAGCCTTCGGAGGTTCGAATCCTCCCCCCTCCACCATTTAAATAGCTCACCGGATGTAGGTTCGGTTGCTGTGCGCCAGGAGGCCGTAAGGGCCATACGAACTGGGGCAGGGCCGTGCGGAGTCCAGCTTTTTTGACACACGCATAGCTGAAAATTGAATAGTAGAATCAGGTAGTAGTGCTTGGGCGGGAGTAGCTCAGCTGGCTAGAGCATCAGCCTTCCAAGCTGAGGGTCGCGGGTTCGAATCCCGTTTCCCGCTCCATTTAAAAGCACTCGCCGACAGGTTGATGGGATAAGCTCACATAGCTCAGACGGTAGAGCACATCCTTGGTAAGGATGAGGTCATCGGTTCAAATCCGATTGTGAGCTCCACCATCAGAACCTTGCGGGTATTTTTGCGTTTGTTCAAAGTCAGTAAGAGTCGAATTAGCTCACAGTCACAATAAAAAAGAAAACAATCAGTTGAACAAGGGAGGAACTATTCATGGCTAAAGAGAAGTTTGAGAGGACAAAGCCTCATGTCAACATCGGGACCATCGGTCACGTTGACCACGGCAAGACCACTCTGACTGCTGCCATCACCAAGGTGCTGGCTGAAATGGCAGGTAAGGGTGAAGTCAAGGCGTTTGATCAGATCGACAACGCTCCCGAGGAGCGTGAGCGCGGGATCACGATCGCGACCGCTCATGTCGAGTATGAGACTGAGAACCGTCACTATGCTCACGTTGACTGCCCCGGTCACGCCGACTACGTCAAGAACATGATTACCGGAGCCGCGCAGATGGACGGCGCGATCCTGGTTGTGTCCGCGGCAGACGGCCCGATGCCCCAGACCCGCGAGCACATCCTGCTCGCACGTCAGGTTGGTGTTCCGGCAATGGTTGTCTTCCTCAACAAGGCCGACATGGTCGATGACGAGGAACTGCTTGAGCTGGTCGACATGGAGATCCGTGAGCTGCTCTCCAGCTACGACTTCCCCGGTGACGACATTCCGATTATCGCAGGTTCCGCCCTGGCGGCCCTCGAGGGTCGTGATGACGAAATCGGCAAGAACAAGGTCCTCGAGCTGATGGCGGCTGTTGATGAGTATATCCCCGAGCCGGCCCGTGCGATTGACCTTCCTTTCCTGATGCCGGTCGAGGACGTTTTCTCGATCTCCGGTCGCGGGACAGTCGCAACCGGTCGTATTGAGCGCGGGATCATCAAGGTTCAGGAAGAGGTCGAGATCGTTGGTATGAAGGCGACCACCAAGACCGTGGTCACCGGCGTCGAGATGTTCCGCAAGCTTCTGGATCAGGGTCAGGCGGGTGACAACACCGGCATCCTGCTGCGTGGCGTCAAGCGTGACGATATCGAGCGTGGTCAGGTTCTGGCGAAGCCCGGCAGCATCACCCCGCACACCAAGTTCAAGGCCGAGGCCTACATTCTGACCAAAGAAGAGGGTGGTCGTCATACCCCGTTCTTCAAAGGCTATCGTCCCCAGTTCTATTTCCGGACCACTGACGTGACCGGAGTTGTGACCCTGCCCGAAGGCGTAGAGATGGTCATGCCTGGCGACAACATCGCCTGCGAAGTTGACCTGATCACTCCGATCGCTATGGACAAGGAACTGCGTTTTGCGATTCGCGAAGGTGGCCGTACTGTCGGCGCCGGCGTGGTCAGCGAAGTTATCGAGTAACACCCTAGAAAAGGAAACTTCTCCCCGGCTGCTGGCCGGGGGGAGGTCTTAAGGAATGCGCTATGCGTGATATCGTCACCCTGGCTTGCACCGAGTGCAAGCAGCGGAACTATACCACCACAAAAAATAAAAAAAATACTCCCGACAAACTTGAATTCAGCAAGTACTGCAGGTTCTGTCGGAAGCATACTCCCCATCGGGAGACCAAGTAACTGAGCCCCGCGTCAGCGGGCTGTTTCCATGGTTGGTCTGCAGGCCAGTAGCTCTAACGGTTAGAGCACCGGATTCCAAATCCGGGTGTTGAGGGTTCGAATCCTTCCTGGCCTGCCACTTTTGGTAACAACACCAGTGAGGCACGTAACATGATTGGAAAGACGAGCAAGTTTCTCAACGACGTTCAGGGGGAACTGAAAAAGGTGACCTGGCCAACCCGCAAGGACACCTACGCCTCGACCATTGTTGTTATCGTACTGGTTCTGGTTGCCGCAGCATACCTCGGTGGCGTGGATATGATCCTTTCACGTCTGATCCGTCTGATCCTCGGTTAGGGGGATAGGAACTCTGCGATGGCTATGAAGTGGTACGGCGTGCATACCTACTCAGGGTATGAAAACAAGGTGAAACTGAACCTGGAAGAGCGGATTCGTTCGACCGGCGTTGAAGAATATTTCGGCGAGGTTCTGATCCCTTCAGAGACCGTGGTTGAGATGCGCAAGGGAGAGCGGAAAACCTCCACCCGCAAATTCTTCCCCGGTTATATTCTGGTGCACATGGAGTTGAACGACGAGACCTGGCATGTGGTCACCGGCACTGCGAAGGTGACCGGTTTCGTTGGTGGACAGACTCCCCCTGCGATTCCTGATGAAGAGGTGATGAAAATCACCAGCCGGATGGAAGAGGGGGCCGAGAAGCCGAAGCCGAAAGTTGAGTTTGAAGTGGGTGAGACAGTCCGGGTTGTTGATGGTCCTTTTCTCAATTTCACCGGTGTGGTTGAGGATGTCCGGCCCGAGCGTGCCACTCTCAAAGTTATGGTTAGTATCTTCGGCCGGGTTACTCCGGTCGAGCTCGAATTTATCCAGGTAGAGAAAACCAACTGAGCGCTGAGGCCCAGTTCGTTTCAAGGAGTCAGTAATGGCCAAGAAAGTCATTGGACAAATTAAATTGCAGATCCCTGCCGGTGCGGCGAATCCTTCGCCCCCGGTCGGCCCCGCGCTCGGTCAGCACGGTGTCAATATTATGGAATTCTGCAAGGCGTATAACGCCAAGACCCAGGAACATTCCGGCCTGATCATTCCGGTGGTGATCACGGTCTACGCCGACCGTTCGTTCTCTTTTATCACCAAGACCCCGCCGGCTGCGGTATTGCTGTTGCGTGCTGCCAACTTGAAGAAGGGTTCCGGTGTCCCGAACAAAGAGAAGGTCGGCAAGGTGACCAAGGATCAGGTGCTGGAAATCGCCCAGCTCAAAATGCCCGACCTCAACGCATTCTCTGAAGAAGCCGCTTGCCGTATCATCGAAGGTACCGCGCGCAGTATGGGGATTGAGATCGCCTGAGCAGGCGAATAATGGAGACAGAAGATGGCAACAGGTAAGCAGATTAAGAAGGCCAAAGAGCAGATTGATCGTTCCAGTCTGTACAGCCTTGCAGAGGCAATGGAACTGATCAAAAAAACGTCTTTCGCCAAGTTTGATGAGTCAGTCGATGTCAGCGTGCGTCTGGGTGTCGATCCGCGTAAGGCCGACCAGATGGTCCGGGGGGCGGTTGTCCTGCCGAACGGCATCGGCAAGGATGTCCGGGTGCTGGTTTTTGCCAAGGGCGACAAGGTCCAGGAAGCTGAAGCGGCTGGTGCTGATTACGTCGGTGGCGATGACCTCGTCGAGAAGATTCAGGGCGGCTGGTTCGAGTTCGATACCGCGATTGCCGCTCCCGACATGATGGGCGTAGTTGGCAAGATCGGGCGTTTGCTCGGTCCCCGCGGCCTGATGCCGAACCCCAAAGTTGGAACCGTCACGCCTGAAGTAGGAAAGGCTGTGCAGGAAGCCAAGTCCGGTAAGATCGAGTACCGGGTTGAAAAGGCGGGTATCATTCACGCTCCGGTTGGCAGGGTTTCATTTGATGCCGACAAGCTGAGTGAAAACTTGCTTTCGCTTCTCGATGCGCTGATCAAGGCCAAACCTTCTTCAGCCAAGGGAACATACCTGAAGAAGATTTCGGTCTCCAGTACGATGGGTGCCGGTCTGAATCTGGATGCTTCCGAGTTGCAGGCTCAACTCAGATAGAGAGCTACAGTGCTGCGGCACTGTTTCTATACAGACCAAGGTCAAAGACAGCAGGTGTGCCGATTGGCATTTAATTGCGCAAGCGACCTGCCGAGGCTGAAGGGTGCTCTGACGAAATCATCGTCTCCCCTCACCGCGAACTTGGTGGGACAATCGATCCCGAAATATTAACGAAAGGAGGAGAGACGTGAACAGAACCGAAAAGGAACAGATCGTTCAGGAGTTCACTGAGCGGCTCAAGGAAACCCAGGCAGCGTTTCTGGCTGACTATCGTGGTATCAATGTTGAGCAGGTCACCAACATGCGCCGTGAACTGACCCAGGCCGGTGTCGAGTATCGGGTTATCAAGAATAACCTGCTCAAGTTGGCCGCCCAGAACACCCCTGCTGAGCCACTGCAGGATTTCTGTGCCGGTCCGACCGCTATTGCGCTGTCCGGAGATGATCCGGTTGCTCCGGCTAAAATTCTGAGCAAGTACGCCAAGGCTATCGAGGCTTTTGAACTGAAGGCCGCTGTGCTCGACGGCAAACTGCTGTCGGTGGCTGACATCAATGCCCTGGCTGAACTGCCGAGCCGTGAAGAACTGCTCGCCAAGATGCTGGGTTCGATGAGCGCCCCGACAACCAATTTTGTCGGCACCCTGGCGGCGATTCCACGCTCGCTGGTTCAGGTGCTTCATGCCATCGGCGAGAGCAAGAGCGCTTAGTCGGCTGGCCCTTAACTAACAACTACTGAATACGAATAAATAACATAACGGAGGATAAAATGGCTGATATCAGCAAAGAGCAAGTTGTCGAGTTTATCGAAAATATGACCGTCCTTGAAATGTCCGAGTTTGTCAAGGAACTGGAAGAAAAGTTTGGCGTGTCTGCTGCGGCTCCGGTTGCTGTGGCTGCTGGCCCTGCTGCTGGCGCCGGTGAGGCTGCTGAAGAGAAAACTGAATTTGATGTCATCCTGACCAGCACTGGTGACAAGAAGATCAACGTTATCAAGGTTGTCCGGGCCATCACCGGTCTCGGCCTCAAGGAAGCTAAGGACCTGGTCGACGGTGCCCCCAACGCGGTTA
This sequence comes from Desulfuromonas sp., assembly GCA_002869695.1. GTDB lineage: Bacteria > Desulfobacterota > Desulfuromonadia > Desulfuromonadales > Geopsychrobacteraceae > BM509. The sequence goes on from PKUD01000193.1 coordinate 6,189, forward strand.
AGGAGGGTGTTTCCAAGGACGAGGCGGAAGACATCAAGAAGCAGCTTGAAGAAGCTGGCGCCGGCGTGGAGCTGAAATAATCTCACCCCGTCACGCTTAGTCATTAGCCAAGGTCGTTTTTACGGCCTTGGCTATTGTCGTTATCAGCCTCGGCGGTTTCGTCGGGGCGGACCTGTCTGTTGTTCCGTTTGTTTACGTGGCGCCGGGGGTGCCCGGATGCTGGTGTGAATGACAGGTCAAGGCTCTGTTTTTACACACGTTCTTTCGTTTTACAGTGGTCACTGTCCGGGTTTGCCAGGGGGTGATCCTGACATGAAGGAGAAATCATGGCCTATTCGTTTGCGAATAATCCGCTCCTCAGGAAGCATTTCGCAAAGACCGGGAATATCATTGATATCCCGAACCTGATCGATATCCAGAAAACTTCCTATAGGCGTTTCCTGCAGGCCGAGCTTCCACCTTCGGCACGGCGCACAAACGGCCTTGAGGCAGTTTTTCGCTCCGTCTTTCCGATCCGCGATTTCAGTGACACCTGTTCGATGGAGTATGTCTCCTACGGGCTGGGGACACCGAAATACGATGTTGAAGAGTGCCATCAGCGGGGAATGACCTTTGCGGCTCCCATCAAGGTCAAAGTCAGGTTAGTGACCTGGGATGTTGACAAGGAGTCCGGAACACAGTCGATCCGTGATATCAAGGAGCAGGAGGTCTATTTCGGCGAGATTCCGCTGATGACCGAAAACGGCACCTTTATCATCAACGGCACTGAGCGGGTTATCGTCAGTCAGTTGCATCGGTCCCCCGGTGTCTTTTTCTCCCACGACAAGGGCAAGAGTCATTCCAGCGGCAAGATTCTCTTTAATGCCCGGATAATTCCTTATCGTGGTTCCTGGCTTGATTTCGACTTTGATCACAAGGACATTCTCTATGTCCGGATCGACCGTCGCCGTAAATTGCCTGCAACCGTGCTGCTGAAGGCCCTCGGTTATACCACCGAGGAACTGCTCGACTATTACTATGACAAGGAGCAGATTGTCTGGGACGGCAAGAGTTACCAGAAGCGGGTGAACTATGATCTGCTCTCCGGACAGCGCGCCTCTTGTGACGTGCTCTCTGCCGACGGTGAGGTGCTGGTCAAGGCGAACCGGAAGTTCACCAAAGCCGCCATCCGCAAGATGAAGGAAGAGAATGTCGAATCTATTCCGCTGAGTCAGGAAGACCTGATCGACAAGGTTGCTTCAAGTGACATTGTCGATACTTCCACAGGCGAGGTGATTCTTGAGTGTAACGGTGAATTGAGCGAGGCCAAGCTGGAGGAACTGCGCGATCGAGGGATCAACGAGTTTTCCATCCTTTTTATCGACAATCTGTACGTCGGTCCCTATCTGCGGGATACCCTGCTGAACGATAAGGTCGAGACCGCCGACGATGCGATCATAGAAATTTTCCGCAGACTGCGGCCCGGCGATCCGCCGACGTTGAAGACCGCAACGACTCTGTTTGAGAGCCTGTTTTTTAACGCTGACCGCTATGACATCTCAGCCGTCGGTCGACTCAAGCTGAATCACAAGCTGGGACTGGACAGCCCGCTGGAACTGTCGACCCTGAGCAAGGAAGATATTCTGGAGGTCGTTCGCTACCTGATTGATCTGCGCAATGGTCAAGGGATGATCGATGATATCGACCACCTCGGCAACCGTCGCGTTCGTGCCGTCGGCGAACTGCTGGAGAATCAGTATCGTGTTGGCCTGGTCCGGATGGAACGGGCGATCAAGGAGCGGATGAGCCTGCAGGACGTTGACAGCCTGATGCCCCATGATCTGATCAACTCCAAGCCGGTATCTGCCGTGGTCAAGGAGTTCTTCGGTTCCTCCCAGCTTTCCCAGTTCATGGATCAGACCAACCCGTTGTCCGAGGTGACCCACAAGCGTCGCCTTTCGGCCCTCGGACCCGGTGGCCTGACCCGCGAACGCGCCGGTTTCGAGGTACGTGACGTCCATCCCACCCACTACGGGCGGGTCTGTCCCATCGAAACCCCGGAGGGCCCGAATATCGGCCTGATCGCCTCACTGTCGACCTATGCCCGGATCAACGAATACGGTTTTGTAGAAACCCCCTTCCGGGTCGTGAAGGACAGTCAGGTGACGAACGAGATCAAGTACTTCTCGGCGCTGGAGGAAGAAGGACACGCGATCGCTCAGGCCAATGCCCCGATTGATGAAAAGGGGCGTTTTATCAACGAATTGGTCAACGTGCGCAAGGGCGGCGAATTCCTGCTGCTGGCACCTGACCAGATTCAATTAATGGATGTCTCGCCCAAGCAGATCGTCTCGGTTGCTGCCGCGCTGATTCCATTCCTGGAAAACGATGATGCCAACCGGGCGCTGATGGGCTCGAACATGCAGCGTCAGGCTGTTCCGCTGCTGCGCGCCGATGCGCCACTGGTTGGAACCGGTATGGAGCGGATTGTTGCCCATGATTCGGGCAATTCGGTAGTCGCCCGTCACAACGGTCGGGTTGAGAGTGTCGATGCTGGCCGGATCGTCATCCAGATTGACGAAGGTGAAGTGGATGAGACCGGAACCGGGGTGGATATCTACAACCTGCTCAAGTTCACCCGTTCCAACCAGAACACCTGTATTAACCAGAAGCCGATTGTCAAGGTCGGCGACAGGGTGATCCGTGGTGACGTGATCGCGGACGGTCCCTCGACCCAGTGGGGAGAGTTGGCCCTCGGCCAGAACGTGCTGGTCGCATTCATGCCCTGGCATGGTTATAATTTCGAGGATTCGATCCTGATTTCTGAAAAGCTGGTCAAGGACGATCGCTATACCTCGATCCATATCGAAGAGTTCGAGTGTGTCGCTCGCGACACCAAACTCGGCAAGGAAGAGATTACCGACGATATCCCCAACCTGGGGGAGGACGCCTTGAGCGATCTTGACGAATCCGGGATTATCCGGATCGGCGCCAACGTCAAGCCGGGCGATATCCTGGTCGGTAAGATCACTCCCAAGGGGGAAACCCAGCTCTCTCCTGAAGAGAAGCTTCTTCGGGCCATATTCGGCGAGAAGGCGGGCGACGTCCGCGATACTTCGCTGCGGGTTCCGCCCGGAGAGGAGGGCGTGGTTATCGGTGCCCGGGTCTTCTCCCGCAAGGGCTCCGACAAGGATGCCCGGACCGAGCATATCGAAACCCTTGAAATTGAGAAGCTGCTCAAGGATCAAGATGATGAGATCCGCATTCTGAGACAGTCGACCCGCAGCAAGATCAAATCTCTGCTGGTCGGCTTGACTTCTGCGGTTTCCATCAGCGATGCAGATGGCAATGTTCTGTTGCCGAAGCGCCGCAAAATAGCCGAAGACGCATTTGATCTGGTCCCTTTTGATCGCTTGCGGGAAATTTCGGTCACCGGGGCCGCTGATGCTGAGCAGAAAATCAGTGACTTGTTGAACCGGCTCGCCGAGCGCGAGCAGTTGGTCCAGGCGGTTTTCGAGGACAAGATCGAGAAATGCAAGCGCGGCGATGACCTGCCTCCCGGCGTCATCAAGATGGTCAAGGTTTATATCGCCATCAAACGCAAGCTGCAGGTTGGTGACAAGATGGCCGGCCGACATGGCAACAAGGGTGTCCTCTCACGGATTCTGCCGGAAGAAGATATGCCTTATATGGAGGACGGGACTCCGGTGGAGATCGTCCTGAATCCGCTGGGTGTCCCCTCGCGGATGAACGTCGGGCAGATTCTCGAGACCCATCTCGGCCTCGCGGCACGGGGGCTGGGGAACCAGATCCAGCGGGTTCTCAATCAGCAGAACAGCGGTGACCTGCTGCGCAAGCAGATCAAGGACGCCTATCGGGACAAGGACCTGGATGGCTTCATCGATGGTCTCGATGAAGAGGACCTGCGGGTTCTGGCCCGACGCCTGGCCCACGGGGTTCCGATGGCATCCCCCGTCTTCGAGGGGGTCGCTGAAGAGCATATGAAGCAGGAAATGGAGCGTGCTGGATTCAACAGCAGCGGCCAGATGACCCTGTATGACGGCAAGACCGGTGACGCGTTCAAGGAAAAGGTCACCGTCGGCATTATGTACATCCTGAAGCTGCATCACCTGGTCGACGACAAGATCCATGCCCGTTCCATTGGTCCCTACAGCCTGGTGACTCAGCAACCGCTGGGTGGTAAGGCGCAGTTCGGTGGACAGCGGCTCGGCGAGATGGAGGTCTGGGCAATGGAAGCCTATGGTGCGTCGCATGCACTGCAGGAATTCCTGACCGTCAAGTCAGACGATGTTGCCGGCCGGACCCGGATGTACGAAGCGATCGTCAAGGGCAAGCACACCCTTGAGGCAGGACTGCCGGAGTCGTTTAACGTCCTGATCAAGGAGTTGCAGGCCCTCTGTCTTGATGTTGACCTGCTGGAAGAGGATGAAAGCTGATCGTTTCAGCGTTGTCCGCCCGCTGGCATGCAAAGTAAGCGAGAACTGAACACTCATCCTACAAGGAGGATGCGTTTTGGAAGATATCTTTAGTCTGTTTGAGCGTCCGAAAGACCCGTTGAGCTTTGACTCAATCCAGCTGTCCCTCTCTTCTCCCGAGAAGATCAGGGAACGCTCCTTCGGCGAAGTCAAGAAACCGGAGACCATCAATTACCGGACCTTCAAGCCGGAGCGGGATGGACTTTTCTGCGCCAAGATCTTTGGTCCGACCAAGGATTACGAATGTAACTGCGGCAAGTACAAGCGGATGAAGCACCGCGGGATCGTTTGTGAAAAGTGTGGCGTCGAGGTTATCCCGAGCAAGGGTCGTCGTGAGCGACTCGGGCATATCGACCTGGCCTGCCCGGTGGCCCATATCTGGTTCCTCAAGTCGCTGCCATCACGGATCGGCAATTTGCTCGACATGACTCTCAAGGACCTGGAAAAGGTTCTCTACTTCGAATGTTATGTGGTTCTGGAGCCGGGCGACACCTCGCTGGAGCGTGGCCAGCTGCTGCCGGAAGATAAGTATATTGAGGCGATGGACGAGTATGCCGGACAGTTTGTCGCCGGGATGGGTGCAGAAGCGATTCGCGACCTGCTCTCAGACCTCAACCTCGATGAGGTCGGTGACCAGCTGCGGATCGAGATGAAGGAGGCGACCAGCGAGGCCAAGCGGAAGAAGACCTCGAAGCGTCTCAAAGTCGTCAATGCCTTTCGGCAGAGCGGCAATCGGCCCGAATGGATGATCCTGGAGACCCTGCCGGTGCTGCCGCCTGAGCTGCGGCCGCTGGTGCCGCTGGATGGTGGTCGCTTTGCGACCTCGGATCTCAACGATCTCTACCGGCGGGTGATCAACCGCAACAACCGTCTCAAGCGGCTGATGGAGCTGCGTGCTCCGGAAGTCATCATCCGCAATGAAAAAAGGATGCTGCAGGAGTCGGTCGATGCGCTGTTCGACAACGGCCGTCGCGGTCGGGCGATCACCGGTCCAAGCAAGCGCCCGCTGAAGTCGCTTTCCGACATGCTCAAGGGTAAGGGGGGGCGTTTCCGTCAGAACCTGCTCGGTAAACGGGTCGACTATTCCGGTCGATCGGTTATCGTTGTCGGTCCCGAGTTGAAGCTGCATCAGTGCGGTCTGCCAAAGAAGATGGCCCTCGAGCTGTTCAAGCCGTTCATTTACCAGAAGCTGGAAGAGAAGGGATTCTCCACCACGGTCAAGAGTGCCAAGAAGATGGTGGAGAAAGAAAAGCCGGAAGTCTGGGACGTCCTGGAGGAGGTCATCAAGGAACACCCGGTTATGCTCAACCGGGCGCCGACTCTGCACCGCCTCGGGATACAGGCTTTTGAGCCGGTCCTCATCGAAGGGAAGGCAATCCAGCTCCATCCACTGGTTTGTACCGCGTTTAATGCCGACTTCGATGGTGACCAGATGGCGGTTCACCTGCCCCTGTCGATCGAGAGTCAGATCGAAGCGCGGGTGCTGATGATGTCGACCAACAACATCCTCTCACCGGCGAACGGTAAACCGATTATTGTACCGTCGCAGGATATGGTTCTCGGTCTTTACTACATGACCCGTGAGCGACCCTTTGTTGCTGGCAGTGGTAAGGTCTTCGCCTCTCCCGATGAGGTGCGCATGGCTTTTGATTCAGGCGCTGCTGATCTGCAGGCTGGAATCAAGGTGCGGATGGTTGTCGAAGAAGGGGGCACGCCGGAACTGGTCGATTCGACGATCGGGCGGATTCTGCTGCGCGAGGTTGTGCCACGCACGATTCCCTTCAAGCATGTCAACCAGGTGATGGGCAAGAAGCAGGTCAGTGAGTTGATCGACGTCAGTTTCCGTCTGGCCGGCAACAAGGAAACCGTTATTCTTGCCGACAAGCTCAAGGAGACCGGATTCCGCTATTCGACGATCGCAGGTGTTTCCATCTGTCTCGATGACATGGAGATCCCGGCGACAAAAGAGGCGCGGATCAAGACTTCGGCTGACGAGGTCAAGGATATTCAGCAGCAATACACTGAAGGCCTGATCACCGACGGCGAGCGCTACAACAAAGTTATCGATATCTGGGCCAAGTGTACCGAGGATATTGCCGGGACCATGCTGGGCAATATCGCTGTCGATAAGTTGACCTCGGAAGACGGTGAAACGACCGAAGTCCCCTCGTTTAACGCAATTCACATGATGGCCGATTCCGGTGCGCGGGGGAGTGCCCAGCAGATCCGCCAGCTGGCGGGTATGCGGGGCCTTATGGCCAAGCCGGACGGTTCGATTATCGAGACGCCGATTACCGCGAACTTCCGTGAAGGTCTGACTGTTCTTCAGTACTTTATTTCAACCCACGGGGCTCGGAAGGGTCTGGCCGATACGGCGCTTAAAACTGCGAACTCGGGTTACCTGACCCGTCGGCTGGTTGACGTTGCCCAGGATGCGATCATCACTGAACATGATTGCGATACCCTTGACGGGATCAAGGTCTCCTCACTGACGGAGGGTGGCGAGGTCATTGAACGCCTTGGTGACCGGATTCTCGGCCGGGTTGCTCTGGACGATATTGTCGACCCGATTACCGATGAGTTGCTGGTAGAAGCAAATCAGATGATTGATGAGGACCTGGTCGCCAAGATTGAAGAGGCCGGCCTTGAGCAGGTTCATATCCGTTCGGTTTTGACCTGCAAAAGCGGGCGCGGCATCTGTGCCCTCTGCTACGGTCGTGACTTGGCCCGCGGCCATCAGGTGAACCTTGGAGAGGCGGTCGGAGTCATTGCCGCCCAGTCGATTGGTGAGCCGGGAACCCAGCTGACGATGCGGACCTTCCACATTGGTGGTACCGCTTCACGGCGCGCCGAGCAGACCACACTGGAGTCCCGGTTTGACGGTAGTTTCAAATTCATCAACCTGATTACGGTTCTTGATAGCCAGGGACATCACGTCGTTATGAACCGTAAGGGTGAGGTGGCTGTCGTTGATGATACCGGCCGTGAGCGAGAGCGGTATGCGGTGGTGTACGGTGCCCGGTTGACCAAGGACGAAGGTGACGCGGTCAAGTCCGGAGACATGCTGGCCGAATGGGACCCCTACACGGTGCCGATTATCAGTGAGGTTGGCGGTGTCGTTCATTTCGGTGACATTGCCGAAGGGATCACCATGGAAGAGCAGGTCGATGAAGTGACCGGTCTTTCGCGCAAGGTTGTAACTGAGGCGAAAACGGCTGACAAGCGGCCACGGATTACCCTCAAAGGGGAAGACGGAAAGACCGCCAAGCTGCCGAACGGCAGTCCGTCCCGTTACATGCTGCCGGTTGGCGCAAACATCACTGTCGAGGAAGGAACCACCATTCATGCTGGTGCCATCCTCGCCAAGATTCCCCGGGAAACAACCAAGACCAAGGATATTACCGGTGGTCTGCCGCGGGTTGCTGAGCTCTTTGAGGCGCGTAAACCGAAAGAGGTTGCGGTAATTTCGGAGATCGACGGTGTCGTTACCTTTGGCAAGGACTCCAAGGGCAAGCGCAAGATTATTGTGACCCCAGAGATTGGCGAGCCGAAAGAATACCTGATTCCCAAAGGCAAACACATCTCGGTTCACGAAGGGGACTACCTGCGTGCCGGTGAGGAGTTGGTTGATGGCTCGTCGAACCCGCATGACATCCTGCGGGTTCTCGGCAGTAAGGAGCTTGCCAAGTATCTGGTTGACGAGGTCCAGGAGGTTTACCGACTGCAGGGCGTCAAGATCAATGACAAGCATATCGAGACGATCGTGCGGCAGATGCTGCGCAAGGTTCAGGTCAAGGATGTCGGTGACACCATGTTCCTGCTCGATGATCAGGTGGACCGCTGGCAGTTCGAAGAGGAAAACGAAAAAATGATGGCGGAGGGGAAGCAGCCTGCGATTGCTGAGCCGATCATGCTCGGTATCACCAAGGCTTCGCTGTCGACCGATTCCTTCATCTCGGCGGCCTCTTTCCAGGAGACGACCAAGGTGCTGACCCAGGCAGCCATCCAGGGCAAGGTCGACCACCTGCGCGGTCTCAAGGAGAACGTGATCATGGGACGGTTGATTCCAGCCGGGACCGGGGTGGCCAAGTACCGTGCTGCTGAACTGTTGACTCCGGAGCCTGAACCGCGCCTGGAGGAACCTCCTGAGCTGGATGATGAGGAGGACGAAGCGGTGGAGAATGTAGTGTCTGCGGAGGGTGAAAACACCCAGAGCTGAGGGATTTTAACTGTTGGGGAAGAAACGACGAGAGGGTCGAGAATTGTCTTGACAAAGACCTTGCCGATTGATAATGTCTGCAGGTTTTTTCCCCTAAGAAAACCGGGCCTTGTTGGCCGTAATAAATGAGAAGAACAGGGAGATTGATAGATGCCAACCATTAACCAACTGATTCGCAAAGGGCGCAAGAAAAAAGTCACGAAGTCGACTGCGCCTGCGTTGAAAAGTTGCCCACAGAGACGTGGTGTTTGTACCCGTGTTTATACTACCACGCCAAAAAAGCCGAACTCTGCGTTGCGGAAGGTTGCTCGTGTCCGTCTCACTAACGGGATGGTTGTTACTTCCTATATCCCGGGGGTTGGTCACAACCTGCAGGAGCACTCCGTGGTTCTGATACGCGGTGGCCGGGTGAAGGACTTGCCGGGTGTGCGCTATCATATCGTTCGGGGTACCCTCGATCTGGCCGGTGTGCAGGATCGGAAGCAGGGTCGCTCTAAGTATGGTGCCAAACGGCCGAAGTAAGAATTTGTTAGCCTGAGAAGAGGACGTTATGCCCAGTAGAAGAGAAGTACCAAAGCGGGTGATCTTGCCCGATCCCAAATATCATGATCTGTTGGTGGCCAAGTTTGTCAATGGTCTGATGCTTGGTGGGAAGAAGAGTATTGCCGAGCAGATTCTGTACGGCGCGTTTGATCTTGTCTCGGAGCGTTCCGGGAACGATCCGCTGGAAGTGTTCAAGACGGCAATGGACAATATCCGTCCGCTGCTGGAAGTTAAGTCGCGTCGCGTTGGCGGTTCGACCTATCAGGTGCCAATGGAGGTCTCCGGGAGTCGGCGGACCGCTCTGGCAATCCGCTGGCTGATCACCTATGCGCGTGGCCGCAACGAGAAGACCATGCGCGAGCGGTTGGCGGGCGAAATTCTGGATGCTTTCAATAACCGCGGTGCCGCTGTCAAGAAGCGTGAAGATACTCACCGTATGGCTGATGCGAATAAGGCGTTTGCCCATTATCGCTGGTAATATTTAGGTTTACGCCTAGCAGGAGCAACATAAAGTGCCACGTAAGGTAAGTTTAAAAAACACACGTAACATCGGTATCATGGCTCATATTGATGCCGGTAAGACGACCACCACCGAGCGGATTCTCTACTATACCGGAGTCTCGCACAAGATTGGTGAGGTCCACGATGGTGCTGCGACCATGGACTGGATGGAGCAGGAGCAGGAGCGTGGGATTACCATTACCTCTGCTGCGACTACCTGTTTCTGGCGGGACCATCGCGTTAATATTATCGATACCCCTGGCCATGTCGACTTCACCATCGAAGTTGAGCGCTCGCTGAAGGTTTTGGATGGTTCTGTCGCTGTGTTCTGTTCGGTTGGCGGGGTAGAGCCTCAGTCCGAAACAGTCTGGCGTCAGGCAGACAAGTACGGTGTTCCGCGGATTGCTTTCATCAACAAGATGGACCGCATCGGTGCCGATTTCGGAAACGGCGTGGCGATGATTCGTGACCGTCTCGGCGCTAATCCGCTGCCGATTCAGTTGCCGATCGGCAAGGAAGATTATTTCCGCGGCCTGGTCGATCTTGTCACTCTGAAGGCCTATGTCTGGGACGATGCCACCATGGGGGCAAGCTTCGAGGAGATAGAGATTCCTGCCGAGATGCAGGATGATGTCGACGCTGCTCGTGAGGCCCTGCTGGAGGAGATTTCCTCGCATGATGACGAGATGATGGAGAAGTATCTCGGCGGGGAGGAGTTGACCCTCGAAGAGATTAAGGGCGCGATCCGTAGGGGAACCCAGAAGATTGACTTCTGTCCGGTACTTTGCGGCAGTGCGTTCAAGAATAAAGGGGTTCAGACCCTGCTCGACGCAGTGATTGACTATATGCCGTCGCCGCTGGATGTTCCGCCGATTCAGGGTGTCAACCC
>PKUD01000085.1 GCA_002869695.1 Desulfuromonas sp.
GCAGATTACGAGGTGGAAACGGTCCTGCCGGGTGCGCTGGTCCCGGCCCTGCTGGATGATTTCAGTACCAGCGGAAAGATCTTTGCTGCACAGGATTACCGAAAGTGACGACTCTTCTACAGTTGAATGCGAACCGTCTGAAGAGAATTCGCCGCAATCTTCACAGCGGTCAGCCGGTTCCCTATTTGCAATGAGTAGTCTTGCTCCTGCTTGCTGGTATTGAGAACCTGGAGACTCAGGACATTCTCGTCATTCAGCGTCGCGCAGGCATAGAGATTCTCGGTTCCCGCAGCGTTGTTGTGAATGTCCGCCCGGACCACCCTGTCCCCTGGCCTGATCGACCTGCTGAACTGCTTCAAAATATGAAATACGGGCGTGTAGTGAACTTTGCCCGTGTCCGTATCGATCATGATTGGCGCCCCGCAAAAATTACCGACATGGTTGGGGCCGCCCCTACTGTCCAGCACAATATTCCAGTCGATCCAGCCGCTCAGCCCGTTATTCAAGCCGACGATAATATCGCGAGCATAGCGATGCACCGGCGTATAGAGCGGGTGATCATCGGGGTCCACTCCCGGCCATGAGGCACTATAGGCCCAGTCGGTCGCATTTGCATTCCACCAGAATGCGTCATTATCAAACCAGCCGGACTCCTTGAAGCGGGCCGGGTCGCTCACACCTTCTGGCGCATCCTTACCCAGATCGTCGATGCAGCCTTCGGTATGAATAATTCTCTGCTCCGGATAATTCTCTTTTATTTTCAGGAGTATGTCTTCATAGACCTTGAATGTGCTTGAATACCAGTGGACCGCCAGTCCATATGTGAACCGAGCACAGGCGGCATCGCCAAAGAGAATATCCGCCCATTCTTCCATCTGATCGCGGTTCTGATCGTAGCCCAGCAGCTTCAGTTCGGCGAAGCCGGCAGAGTGAAGCATCGGACCCAGGTGATTTTTTATGAAATCACGCTGCGTTTGCGGGGTGAAATGCATGCTTTCCCATTGACCATTGTTCCCGCAGGGTTCATTGACCGGTGTCAGTCCCCAGATGTCGATCCCTTCAGCGTGATATGCCTGCAGGTATTTCACCAGATAAGCAGCATAAGTGGCTAAGTGCTCGGGTTTCAGTGCCCCCCCGGTCCCCTGCCAGTCATTTTCGGCGCAACCCGTTATGTACCAGTCGCCGATATCCTTCATCCAGGGCGGCGCTGTCCAGGCGGAAGCAACAATCCTGAGGTCGCTATCCCCCTGCCCTGTCTTGATTGCCTGTGCTTCCCTGATCATGTCGAGCAGGTCAAAGTTCGGGTCCTTTATCCCCGAATGAATTGCCGGGTTGAAACCGTCCCTGTCCGCTTCAATGGAGAAGTGCTCCAGGTTCAGATCGTCGGCAACAGGAGCGTAGGAATAGCGACCTTCTACGCAGAAATCGCACGCACCGACGTGGGTGCGGCACAGGGTAAAATTCGCCCCTGCCTCACCGTAAATCTGCTCCATGACCGCGTATCGTTGTTCCGGTTCAAGATGTGCCAAAACAAAGGCCGAGGCTTCGGTAAAGGACGTGCCTATGCCGTCAATCGTCTGCCTGGCTATATCGGGACGGATAATAATGACCGTGCCTTCCGCTTGCCCTTCACGAAAAGAAACATTTTCCTGTCTCTCAAGCGTGGCTCCCGCTTCGGACGTAACCAGGACCTCAAGGGACTTACGCGGTGCGTTGAAGTGCAAAGACGTCATCGGATCCCCTTCAAACAGAAAGGGGCCTTCGAGAGGCCCCTTTGAGAATTAAAGTTTGTGCTGCGTACAGCAGTTACTCGAAATAAATATCGGTCAGATAGAATGGATCGGTGCCGAAATTGAGGATTGCAAACTCCGTGGCTGTCGTCAGCACCGGATAGTCAGACATCCTGATGGACATTTCGTACCAACCATTTCCCAGGTCCATGGCATTCGCTGATGCCAGTTGGTATTCCTTCTCCAGTTCAGGACCGATCGTGGTGTTGGAAAACTTCACCCTGACCGAAGAATAATTCCCCTTGAACTTGAAGTGCAGGGATGAGTAGGTCGAGGCAAAGCCACCGTTGAAACCGACAAACGCTACCGCGCCCGCATAAAGACTCGGATCCCAGCCGTTGCCCGGAGTTACTGCGAAAACCGGCTGATAGACGTCATCTCCGGAGTACAGGTTATCGTGAACCGAACCGGAACCCCAGGTGTCAATCGAATAATCGGTGCCGTCACCATCCAGATCGATGGTTGTCGCAGCATCCGTGGCGTAAAGGTA
>PKUD01000048.1 GCA_002869695.1 Desulfuromonas sp.
AAACAGCTCGCCCAGCTGGGTCGGCGTGGTAATACTCTCCTTGAGCGACTGCTGCCAGGCCTCCAGCGCCATCAGGTGCGTTCCTCGCGGTTTTTGCGCCGATCGAGAACCCAGGTCATCAGCACCAGCACCATAAGACCGAGATCACGGATCAAGGCACTCAAGGGGCTGGTCTTCACCTCCGCATCGGGGCGAAAGCAACCGCAGTCGATATCGATGCCGCGTACGATCAGCGAAACGAGCGCCGCCATGAACACCAGGTTGAGAAGACCGAGAATCAGTGTGCCAGGACGCACCCAACGGTTAAGCAACAGCAACAGTCCACAGAGAACCTCCAGAGAGGGAAGGATCGCCGCCACCAGGTAATTCCAGGCGTAAGGGAGCAGCTGATAATTGGCCACCTGCCCGGCAAACACCACCGGATCCTCGCCCTTGAGTATCCCCGCGTAAAGAAAAGTTCCGCCCAGCACCAGCCGGGCGGTGTGAAACAGGATCAGGCGCAACGTATTCATTGAGCCGCTCCTTCCAGCGGCAGCCCGGCGTCACGCCATTCCGGGAAACCGCCCTCAAACACCCGCACCTGCTGAAACCCTCTCGCCAGCAAAATAACCCCGAGGTCGAAGGAGTCGGGACAGCCGAAACCGTTGCAGTAGATGATAATAATCCGCTCAGCAGGAACCTCGCTGCGGAAGGCATCCAACCGCTGATCCACTTCACCCAGGGGCAGGGAGACCGCACCCTGCAAATGCGCCTCACGATAATCTTCGACATGCCGGGCATCGACCAGCAGGGCGCCGGCTGCGATCAGTTCATGCACCTCATCCAGTTCGACCGGGTCAGGGAATTCGGCCACAGTACCCAGCGCTGTTTTGCTCGGCGGAGCGGCAACCGTTTTCCCGGTAAAGGCGTTCATCACCATGTTGAAGTTCATAGTCAGACCGACCGCCATCGCCACAGCACAGATCACCACCGCCTCCAACAGCAACCTACGCAGCGCGGGCTGACTCGCTGAAGCGGGCTCACTCATCGGGCGACTCCGTCATTTCCGGTGCCAGCGACGTCAACATCTCACGCATCGACCGATTCTCCTTGGTCAACTGATCGATACGCAGGCTGCAATCTGCCACCACATCATTCAACTCCTCAACCAGTTGTACCTGATGAGAATAAAGGACCTCCAGTTCAGTCAGCCGTTTCTCCAATTGTTCCATATTGTCAGACGAGCTCCCGTAGTAGGTTTTGGACGACCGATCGGCACAGATCGGTTGCTTCTGTTCCCATGTTAATCCTCAGCAGTTCCCTTGACAATAGACTATCTCTTCGGTCAGGATTGAAAAATCGGGGTAAAAGAGTAAACTATCCGAATAAACTCTCTTTCTCTGTTTGTTATGCAATGCAGATCGTGCCAAGCGATATTTCCGGAGACCCTCAATTAATCATGAAATATTTAATCTCGCTGCTGTTGCTTGTCTGCTGTGTTAATCCTGTCTTTGCTACGGACAATCTCCTGTCGCTCTCAACGACTGACGAAGACCCCACCAACTGGTTGCAGGAAAAGCTGGGAGCAAATCTGCCTCTCGATGTGGAATTTGTCAACTCCGCCGGCCAGACCGTCATCCTCGGTGACCTGATCGACCGACCGACCCTGGTTGTCCCGGTGTACTACAACTGCCGCAACGTCTGTAACTACCTGCTCGGCGGACTGGCCAAAGTGCTGCCCGACATCAAGCTTGATGCCGGGGAATCTTACCGGGTGGTTACCATCAGTTTTGATGAGAGTGAGTCCCCGGAACTGGCGGCCAAGAGCAAACAGACCTTTATTACCGCCATGCAGGGGAAGTTCCCACCCGATGCCTGGGATTTTCTCACCGGCAAGGATGTCAATATCCGCAAAGTCACAGATGCGGCAGGCTATTATTATAGGAAAGAAGGTGTTGACTTCCTCCATCCGATCGCGGCCTTCGTGGTCACCGGAGACGGCAAGATCGTCCGCTACCTGAGCGGCTATCGCTTCCTGCCTCTCGATCTGACCATGGCCCTGGTTGAAGCATCGGAAGACCGCATCGGCATTCCGATCCGCAAGGCCCTGGAATTCTGTTTCAGCTACGACCCCGAGGGGCGTCGATACGTTTTTAACCTGCTCCGTGTCAGCGGCAGCGTCATCCTGCTGACCCTCGGCAGTTTTCTTACTTACCTGATCATCAGCGGAAGAAAGAAGAGATCATGAGCGAATCCACCACCTATACCGGCTTCTGGCAAGAAAGTCCCCGGCCCGGAATCCTAGGCTGGCTGCTGTCCACCGATCACAAGCGGATCGGCATCATGTACCTGACCTGCATCATCAGCCTGTTTATCGTCGGTGCCATACTGGGTCTGGCCATCCGCCTGGAACTGATCGCCCCCGGTGAGACTATCATGGGTGCGCAGACCTACAACGCGACCTTTACGGTGCATGGGATCATCATGATCTTCATGTTCCTGATCCCGAGTATTCCGGCCGCCTTCGGCAATTTGCTGCTGCCGATCCAGATCGGTGCCCGTGATGTCTCGTTCCCAAAGCTCAACCTGCTCTCCTGGTACTGCTACATTGTTGGAGCAATTCTGGCGATCATTGCCATTTTCTCCGGGGGCGGGGCGCCGGATACCGGCTGGACCTTCTACGTGCCATTCAGCACCCAGACCACCACCAACGTTAACCTGGCAGCCTTCGCCGCGTTCATGCTCGGCTTCTCCTCGATTCTCACCGGGATCAATTTCGTCACCACCATCCATCGCCTGCGCTGTGAGGGGATGACCTGGGGACGCCTGCCGCTGTTTGTCTGGACCCTCTACGCCACCGCATGGATCCAGGTGCTGGCGACTCCGATGATCGGTATCACCCTGGTACTGGTGATCCTGGAACGGGTCTTTGGTGCCGGACTGTTTGATGCAGCGCGCGGTGGCGACCCGATTCTCTTTCAGCATCTGTTCTGGATTTATTCGCACCCGGCGGTCTACATCATGATCCTGCCGGGGATGGGAGTCATCTCCGAGATCATTCCAACCTTCGCCCGCAAGCCGCTGTTCGGCTACTGGGCGATGGCCTTCTCGAGCCTGGGCATCGCTTTTGCCGGCTCGCTGGTCTGGGCGCATCACATGTACGCCAGCGGCATGAGTGACTTCGCCGTGCTGATCTTTTCCTTCCTGACCTTCATCGTTGCCATCCCCAGCGCGATCAAAGTCTTCAACTGGATATCGACCCTCTACAAAGGGTCGATCGAGATGGCGCCGCCGATGCTCTACGCGCTGGCGTTTATTTTCAACTTCGCCATCGGCGGACTGGGCGGACTGGCCCTCGGCGCCGCTGCCAGCGACATTCACCTGCATGACACCTATTTCGTGGTCGGCCATTTCCACTACGTGATGTTCGGCGGCGGCGGTTTTGCCCTGTTTGCCGCCATGCATTACTGGTTGCCGAAATTCACCGGCCGGATGTACAACCACAAGGTTGCGGTGATCGGCTGGGCTCTGTTATTCGTCGGCTTCAACGTCACCTATATGACAATGCAGGCGGTCGGTGTCGCCGGCATGCCGCGACGCTACTACGACTATCTGCCCGAGTTCACCACCCTGAACCAGGTGGCCACTGCCGGCTCATGGGTTATGGGGCTTGGCCTGCTGATCATGTTCGTCAACCTCTGGAGGGGCATGTGCAGCGGCCGCCGGGTGGGCAAGAATCCCTGGGGAGCAACAACCCTGGAATGGGAGGTGCCTTCGCCGCCCCCGCTGGAAAACTTCGGCGAAGAAGATCCCGTCGTTACCAAAGGGCCCTACAACTTCAAAGGAGTGGTTGCCGATGAGTATTGAACATCGAGACGACACCGGTGCCCGCTTCGGTATGTGGCTGTTCCTCTACACTGAGGTGATTCTGTTCAGCGGCCTGTTCATTCTTTATGCCATGGCCCTGGCAAAGTACCCGGCGGAGTTCAGCGATGCGAGTCACAAGCTGAATATCTACTTCGGCTCCATCAACACCCTCGTGCTGCTGACCAGCAGTCTGACCATCGCTCTGGCGGTCAGTGCCATCCAGATGGGCCGGATAAAACAGACCCTGATTCTCTGCTGGATCACCATCGCCCTGGCACTGGTCTTTCTGATTAACAAGTATTTCGAATGGTCCGCAGAGATCAGTCACGGCATCTATCCCGGTTCAGAGCAACTGGCTGAAATGGGCCCGGGCATCACAACGTTCTTCAACCTCTACTACTTCACTGCCGGGCTGCACGGATTGCACGTGTTTATCGGCGGAACCCTGATCGGTGTGGTCGCCGTGATGACGGCCAAAGGCAAGGTCACCAGCGACCGCTACACGTTACTGGAGAACAGTGCCCTCTACTGGCACCTGGTCGACCTGGTGTGGATTTTCCTGTTCCCGCTCTACTATCTCCTTTATCACTAAGTTTAAGAGGTGACGCATGTCTGAAGAAACCCATGTACCCGTTCCTTACCGAACCTTTATCCTGATCTGGGTCGCCCTGCTGATACTGACTGGAATTACTGTGGCGGTTTCACGGGTCGATGTCGGCGCACTGAACATCTGGGTGGCGCTGGGTGTCGCTTCAATCAAGTCGAGTCTGGTGATCTTCTTTTTCATGCATCTGAAACAGGAATCCATACTCTTCAAGATCGGCCTGCTGACCATGCTGGTGATTTTGGCGATCTTTGTCGGCATGACTTTCCTGGATATCCTTTATCGTTAGGAGCGCTGAACGTGAATCCGCTGACCAACCCTACGGCCCAAGCCGTTGATGAAGTACTGATCTATATCTTCGGATTTTCTCTGATCCTGCTGCTCGGGATCACTGCGGTCACCATCTACTTCGTCATCCGCTACCGACGCTCCAAGAACCCGGAACCGACCTCGGACGTTGCGCACAGCTTCTGGCTGGAGGCGGTCTGGACACTTCTGCCGACCATTATTGTCTTGACCATGTTCTGGTACGGCTGGGTCAACTATGTCGGCCTGCGGGAAGTCCCGGAGGGTGCCCTGGAGGTCAAAGCGACCGCCCGCATGTGGTCCTGGCAGTTCGAGTATCCGGACGGCCGTCGTGACAACAAGCTCACTGTCCCGGTCGGCACACCGGTCAAGGTCACTCTGGTCTCGGTGGACGTATTGCACAGCTTTTTTGCTCCGGCCTTCCGCATCAAACGGGACATGGTGCCGGGAATGGAGACGTACGTCTGGTTCACCGCCACCGAAGCCGGGACCTACGACATCTTCTGCACCGAGTACTGCGGCCTCGGCCATTCCGATATGATCACCACTATCGAAGCGCTCAACGAAGAAGAGTATGCGGAATGGTCCAAACCAGCTGCACCGAGCGGTGAACCGCGCGGCCTGATCGTCATCAACGAACAGGGCTGCACCGGCTGTCATAGTCTCGACGGTAGTGAAGGGATCGCTCCCAGTCTGTTCCAGCTTGCGGGACAAACCCGCAGAATAGTCGTCAATGGCCAGACCAAAGAGATTACGGTTGATGAAGATTACCTGAAACGGGCCATCCGGGACCCGGAGAGCGAAATGGTAGAAGGCTATGACCCGATGATGCCGCCCTACGACTCTGCGACGGTCAGTGATGCAGACCTGCAGGCGGTGATCGACTACCTGCTCGACAAAGAGACGGAACCGGCCGGACCGGATGCAAAGCAGCTCCTTGAGGAGAACGGCTGCCTCGGATGTCACTCCAATGACGGCAGCATAATAGTCGGTCCCAGCTTCAAAGGGATCGGCCAACGTCAAGTCACCGTTGAACGGGACGGCAAGAAGGTCACTCTTCAGGTGGATGCCGCATATCTGCGGCGAGCCCTGCTCGACCCGAACGGTGAGATTGTTGAAGGCTTCGCACCGATGATGCCCGCTGCGGACTACCTGCCCGAGGCAGATATCGACACCCTTGTGGAGCACCTGCTGCAACAGACGGGAGACTAGAACACAAACGATGCGTTCTCCGCTTCTACATATTCAGGCGTCGCTCGGCGCGACCCTGCCAGAACAACTGTCTCTGCTGTGGCAGTTGAGTCGTGGCCGGTTATCAGCCATGGTCGCGCTTTCGGGACTGACCGGTTATCTGTTTGCCAGTCATACCTGGGATCCGCAGGCACTCCAGACAGGGGCTGCGATCCTGTTGCTCTCCGCCGGCTGCTCTACGCTCAATCAGTGGCAGGAACGGGAAATCGACGCACGCATGGAGCGAACCCGGCTGCGCCCGCTGCCGACAGGCCGCTTGCACCCCCGACAAGCCCTGGTTCTCGCCCTGCTGATGTTGACCACCGGACTCCTTTTGCTTGCCCCGCTGCCGACCTGGTCGCCGCTACTGCTCGGGGTGTTTGCCATCCTCTGGTACAACGGTGTCTATACCGGCTTGAAAAGGATAACCGCCTATGCGGTTCTTCCCGGCGCCCTCTGTGGAGCACTTCCGCCACTGATCGGCTGGTGTGCAGCAGGCGGCGAGCCTACGGCTTTCCCGGTGGTTGTTCTGACCGGCACCCTGTTTCTCTGGCAGATGCCACATTTCTGGCTGCTCGCCTGCTGTTACCGCAATGATCATCAACAGAGCGGACTGCCGAACCTGTTCCGGAGATTCAATCACCGCCGGCTGTTCCGGATCAACAACTGCTGGCTGCTGGCCCTGGGCATCAGTTATTTGCTCTTCCCTCTTTTCGGGCTGCTGCATAACCGACTGATCGGCTATATTTTCCTGGCGACTCTCACCGCCCTGGTCTTGATCACCGTCACGGAACTGAAAAAAGGCGTAGGAGGTATCAACCACGGGAAACTGTTCGGCCTGGTCAATCTCTCCATGCTGACGCTGTTACTCACCCTGCTGCTCGACTCGCTCTTATAATAGTGACCAGATTCGGCCCTGAGGGCAAAGCAGCAGTTTACTAATCAACAGGTTTATTTTAGACTCGGGATTGACAATCACCCCGATTGTGGTTCCCTTTTGCTAACAACGATTTCAAGAATGGAGGAGAACATGAAAAGATTTTCGATGATATTGGTTTTTGCCGCCGCAGCAATGCTGCTCCTCGGGGGCTGTGCCGCCAAACTGTCGCAGGAGGACCAGACTCTGCTGAACCAAGCGCTTGAAGCGTCCGTCAGTGCCAAAGCTTCGGCGGACCGCGCCGACGCCGCAGCGACCCGCGCTGAAGCCGCAGCCAAGAAGGCTGATGCCTCCGCCAACCGGGCCAATTCCGCTGCTGATCTGGCGGTCTCCGCTGCCAACCAGGCGAAAGCCTCTGCAACGGCAGCAGAGCAGAGTGCCATGAAGGCTGAAAAAGCCTTCGAGCTGAGCCAGCAGAAATAAGTCACCCAAACACGAAGCCCTGCGTCTGCGGGGCTTCGTGTTTGTAAACCCTTCCGGCGATGAAACACTACCCCGACAGGTCTCCGTACAGCCGCTGGTAGTCCTGCTGAATCAACTGCAGATGATTCAGTGTAGAATCAGCATTCTTTTCCACCACCGCCTTCACCGCCGGGTCGCCGGTGCTCAGGACCAGGCGCCGCAGAAGGCCCTCCACCTCCTGTTCCAGCCGGATAGCCAGCTGCAGTGCCTGCCGCTCGTCAAGCCGCGCCAGCAGATCACCATCTATCGATTGCACCAAGGGACTGTCCTCAGGCTGGGTTCGCATCATTTCGGTAAATGAAGGCAGATCATCGCCGACGTAAATCTCGTAAAAGCTCTGCGCATGCTCCTGTTCCTCTTGGGCCAACTGATTGAAATGATTAATGGCTCCCTTATCCTTCATATGCCTGGTGGCCTGGCGATAATAATGCATCGCGTCCAGTTCGACCTGGATCATCTTTTTCAGTGCACGCTGTATTTCTCGGCTCATATCACTCCTTGATTTCAGAACAAGCGGCATTAGAGGGATAGCTATCTCAGCCTAGCGACTCAGCAGAAATTTTTCAACATTTGATCCTTGACCGGAAACGCTACAGCTCGCTATCTTTCCTTATCCCGGAACCAGAGCAACGCGTCTCCGGGACAGATTAATAGAACCCTGGCGGGAGTAGATGAATGACAGAAGAGATCACCATCCGAGAAAGATTCAAAACAGACCTGGCTGAAGTCAACTGGAAAGATATGCGGATCCATCTGCAAAGGGATAACATCATCCTGGTTGCAGACGATCTTGACCTGGTCGATGTCGCGGTCGATATTGCCGAAGACAATACGGACCAGGTCTCTCTCTGGATCGCTGCGGGGAAACTACTCAAACCAAACCGCGAACAGATCGAGCAGTGGGAAGTGCAGCTCGACAAGCCGTTTCGCATGCTGATCGCCCAACCGTACATTCTCGCCCAGGTTGTTAGCCATGCCTGAACTGTTCGTCAAACAGCTTGCGTCCTACCACGCCCCCGGTGTCTTCAATCCCTGGAGCGAAACGGATCCACAAAATGATCGTGGCCCGCAAGGTCCCCAAATCAGACGTGCACAGTTGCAACAGTACCTTGCCGAGCGCATCGGGAAAGCGAAGCTGCTGCTGGTGGCCGAAGCGATCGGCTATCAGGGCGGACACTTCAGCGGCATCCCAATGACCTCGGAGCGGCTGCTGCTTGGCGGGCTCAAAGGTAAGGGGATCTTGCCTGAACATGCTATCGCCGGAATCACACCTCAACGCACCAGCCGCGAAGAAGTACGCCGCGACGGCTTTACCGAACCGACCGCCACCATCGTCTGGGGATTTTTCGCAGACAATGCACAAGATCCACGCTCCTTCGTCCTCTGGAATGCCTTTCCCTGGCACCCCTACAAACCTGCTGCAGGGCTGTTGAGCAACCGCACTCCAAGTGATGAGGAATTGATGGACGGACACCGGGTACTGCACCGGATGATTGAGCTTGGGAGCTTTACCCGTATCGTAGCGGTCGGCAAAAAATCTGCGTCTCAGCTGGCCACCCTTGGCATCGCTGCCTGCGAAGTGCGTCATCCGGCCAACGGTGGTGCAGGACTGTTCCGCAGACAGATGGCTGAACTCCTTAAAGGAGTATGAACATGGCCTATCTCGGAGAATTTCTCACGATCGCGGTCATTCACCTGCTGGCGGTTGCCAGCCCAGGGCCGGACTTTGCCATGGTATTGCGGCAGAGCATCGTCGCCGGGCGTACCCCAGCGCTCTGGACCAGCCTCGGCATCGGCATCGGCATCCTTGTGCATGTCGCCTACTGCGTGCTCGGTTTGGGGCTGATCATCTCCCAATCGATCATGCTGTTCAACGTCATCAAACTGGTCGGCGCCTGCTACCTGCTCTACGTCGGGTGGAAATCGCTGCGCGCCAAACCGGCCGAAGCAAGAACCGAAAACGGCATGGACATGCCTGCCCCCGACGCCACGCAGGCGCTGCGCTTAGGGTTTCTGACCAACGCCCTCAATCCCAAGGCGACGCTGTTCTTCCTGTCACTCTTTTCGGTGGTTATTAATCACGACACCCCGGCGGTGGTGCAGTTAGGCTATGGTCTCTATATGTCTGTTGCTACGGCGGTCTGGTTCTGCGGCCTGTCGTTATTCCTCACTCAGCAGCGAGTCCGGAATCTTTTTACCAGGTTTGGACACTGGGCTGAGCGGGTGATGGGTGCGATGCTGATCACGCTGGGTTTGAAACTGGCGCTGACCAGCCGGAACTGATCCGGCAGGCGAATCAATTTAAAACCTTTGCTACGAATCTTGGGCAGATGTCACGTCTATTGACCATAATTCTCATGCTGGCCTTCCTGCTTCTGCCAACCTCAGGAGTTGCTGAAGATCAGATCGAAATATCTCTGGATAAAGCCGAGCTTCGCCGCAAAACCCTGCTGCTAAATACAGCGGTCGGCGGCGGTATCCTCGTTTGGGGAGTGGCAAATTGGGACTATTTCCAGCAAAGACCCAAATCCTCCAGTGAAGATTGGTTTGGTCATGCGACCAAGGAAGGGGGGGCCGACAAAATCGGGCACTTTTATACCACCTATATCATTGGTCGTGCTTTTCGACAGGTCTATCTAAACTGGGGGTATGAAAAAGAAAAAGCCGAACGGCTGGGTGCCTTCTCTTCACTGGGGGCCATGACCCTCATGGAAGTTGGGGACAGTTTCAGTAGTGATTACGGATTTTCCTACGAAGACATGCTGATGAATCTGGCCGGTGCCGGATTCGGTTATCTGCTGTCAGTATATCCAGATCTGGAACGCAAACTCGATTTGAGGGCTGAATATCTTCCCGGATTCAACGCTGACGACAAAATTGACATTGTCACCGATTACGAGCACCTTAAATTCCTTTTGGCCCTCAAGGCTGAAGGCTTTGATTTCCTGACTTCTTCCTGGCTAAAATACCTCGAATTGCATCTCGGCTACTACACGCGGAATTACGACGGGTACCATCCCGGAGATCCAGATCGCCGCGAACGCATTCTCTACGCCGGGCTGGGGCTTAATGTCGGTAAATTGCTGGAACGATGGGTCACGGTTCCGGTTTTTGACTACCTCCAGCTTCCATATACCTACCTGCCACTGGAGAAAAACTTCGATTGAGATCCTGACGAACAAACGTTGACTCAGGATATTCGATGGTATTATATCGCCAGGACACTGTCTTCACCGTCCACGCGGGTGCCAGTAGAAAAGCGGCTATTGCACCAGACTTATATCTACGTGCAGATCATCGGCAACATCCGACAGCCCCTGCTCAACATTCTCCAGAGAGAGCCCGTCCGGCACCTGGATGTGGATATCCATCACGTAGATGGCTGTGCCGCTCTGGGGTGAGGCCTCGACGACAGACTTCAGGTCGACAATATTGAGACCCTCGTCTGCCAGAAACTGGCTGATCTTGTAGACGATGCCGGTCTGGTCAAGCCCTTAGACATGCAGCACCAACTCGGTAAAACCACTCTTTTTCGGTTCCCGCTTCTTTGCCAAAGGCCTCACAAAGGCCGAAATTCCCTTATCTCTTTCCAGGCGCCGGCACTCCATCAACAACTGATCGTCGATATGCTCGTCCTTGCAGGAGAAGAGCAGGATAACCGTAAACTCGTCCGCCAGCAGCGTCATGGTGGTTTCTTCAAGGTTGCAACCGTTTTCATACAGCAGCTTGGTGACGTCTGCGGTAATGCCGGGGCGATCTTTACCGAAGGCGGTCATAATAAAGCGGTTATCCATAAGATCCTCCGTAATGGTTATTTCTTGCGACGGAACAGGTCGGTCTTGAGACTCGAAACTCGGTCCAGGAACAGTTTGCCGTCGAGATGGTCCAGTTCATGCTGAATGGCGATGGCTTCAAAATCTTCAGAGCGGATCACCTGATGCTGCCCCTCGCGGTTGATGAACTGCACAACTATGCGTTCGGCGCGGGAGACGTTACCGGTATATTCCGGGACCGACATGCAGCCCTCGCGGACCACGGTATTCCCTTCTCGCTCGAGAATCTCTGGATTGACCATGCAGATCAGCCCGTGGTTCTTTTGCTTTTTCCCCAATTTACTTGTTGAGACATCGACGACCACCGCCCGTCGCAGGTCACCAATCTGCGGTGCAGCGACCCCGACCGAATGTCCGGCATCGACCATGGTATCAACCAGATCCTGCAACAACTGTCCTGCACTCTCATCAAAGACCTTGATCGGCTCGCAGACCTCTTTCAGCAGTGGATCAGGGTAGATCAGAACATCCTTGACAGCCATTTACTACAACTCCACTGCCATGATGGAACGAACCGAAATATCGACCCCCATCTCTTTTTTAAGCGCCTCCATCCAGACTTCGACCTCTTCGACTTCGATTCCTTCAGGCAGCATTGCTTCGATCATCATCACGTAAACCGGCCTGGATTCATCGCCGACCAGCTTGGTGTTGAGATCAGTGATATTGATCTGACGGTTGCCTAACTCTTTGGACACCCGGTAAACAATCCCTGGCTTGTCGGCCCCGTAGACCGAAATCATGCACAACTCACCCGCCAGTTCAGCGCGCTTCTCCCCGCCCGGCATCAGAGTCCGCAGAAAGACTGACAGATTGCCCTTCTCAAGCGGCGTAAAGGCATCGCCGAAACTTTCGCGGTTTTCATACTCGGGGTGGGATATGATCAGGATCATGGAGAACTGACCACCGAGAATCGAGCAACTGGAATCGGCGATATTGCAGCCGAGCCGAAACAGGATCTCGGTCACCTGGGAGACGATTCCCGGCCGGTCGCGGCCGATAATGGTGAGGGCAAAATGATGCATGGTTCTCCTCCTTGCAGACAGAAATCTCAACGACTTGATATTGTAGCCTGTCACCGGAACCCCGGCAAGATGGAAATCTGTTTGCCGGACCGGACGAGTCCGCTATACTCGTCAACATGCGTACTCTGACTTTGATGACACTCTGGCTGTTCGGACTGCTCTGTGCTCCTGCTCTCTCCTGGTATCCGGAGATCCCCAATGATTCATTGCTGCCTGCGCAATGGCAGGGGACTCTGGTTGGTCGCGACAGCTTCTGCCTTGTCGACAAAGGGGACTCCCTGATGGAAGTGGCCCGCTGGGAGGGGCTCGGATACAATAATCTGATCGCCGCCAACCCGGGCGTCGATCCCTGGCTCCCCGCGGCCGAATCCGGACTGTTGCTCCCTTACTCGACCATTCTTCCGTTTGAGGCCCGACCTGGCATCACCATTAACCTTGCCGAGTTCCGACTCTACCTGATCTGGCAACATGGCGACCGGCTACGGGTACGAGTCTACCCCATCGGGATGGGACGCCAGGGCTGGAACACCCCAGAAGGTGACTTTCATGTCAAAATGGTCGTCGAAAATCCGATCTGGGTCCGTCCCGAATCGATGCGCGAAGACCCGGATCTGCCCAATGTCATTGCGCCTGGCCCGGATAACCCCCTCGGGTCTCACTGGATTGAGCTCTCCGCCGAGGGCTATGGTATCCACGGAACCAACCGCCCCTACGGTATTGGCCGGAGGGTCTCGCACGGCTGTATCCGCCTCTACCCCAGAGATATCATCGACCTGGCAAAGAGGGTCGAGAATGGCACTCCGGTCCGGATTATCTACCAGCCGATTAAACTGGGGCTGGACAACAAACGACTGCTCCTCGAAGTCCATCAGGACTTTCTCGGTCGCATTAGCGATCCCCGAAAAGAGATCCAGAAGAAGGCCAAAACCCTGGGCTGGCAACATGTCCCCGGTGACCCGCAGCTGGCTGCACTCATTGAGCAAGCCCGGGGAGTCCCCATCGAACTCACCCAACCCGGCGTCGCTAAGTGATCAAGCCTTAACTGCGAAAGCGGATCAATAACGGGTTAAAAAACGCCAGTTCGGATACGTGCTGTTTTTTTGTCCCAGGACAATAATCGACCCGAGACGTTGATTTTGGTGGGAAGCGTGCTAGAGTTTACAGGGCAACTCAAGAATAATGCCAAATTTATTGACTTTTTAAGCCAAGAATGAGGGCAGCCATGAGTGAACTGACCGAAAGCATTGAAAAAAGTGTGGCGTTTCTGAAAGAAAAATATCCTGCCGACCTTCCGCTCTTGGTCTCCCTCGAGGCAACCCTGGAACGATTGACTACAAAAAAAGAATCAGATAAAGAGAGTTCCCCTCCCCAGAAAGTCAGACTCTAGCATTGCAAACAAGTCGGCTGCCGCAATGTTCCAGGCGGGGCACTAACCGGTGTGCGCAGAGAAAAGCGAAAATTCTGGTCATAATAATCGTCTTGAAAGGCGATGATTTCAGGGGAACTGTTCAGTTGCGGGCCAGATCGGTGAAGTCCTCATGCGTTGTGACCATAGCGGCAACATATACGTCGCACTTTTCACATTGTCCGGCAGTTTGGGCGCAGGCGATGTTGGTCTGCTCCCAGCAGGGGGTTGTCCGATCAACGAACGCAGTACAGGCATCCCGAATCTCTGCGGCGCATTCCTTAATC
>PKUD01000047.1 GCA_002869695.1 Desulfuromonas sp.
AACTGCGACCGCGCGGATCCTCATTGCGGGTCACGATGTCGCCATAACGTCTCTTCCCCTGGCGGGTGAATACCGCTCCGTTTATTTCTCCATCCGGCACGTTGACATTAAGAAACGTATCTGGTGGAAGCCCCTCACGAAGAACCTGCTCGGCTAACTGGCGCGCAAAATCAGCGGCAGGGTTAAGGTTCACCGCGTCTGGCCGGAGGCTGTCGAGAGAGATGGCGAAGGCAGGAACGCCCATCAGGGCAGCTTCCATGGCGGCACAGACAGTTCCTGAATAGGTAATATCATCGCCGACGTTACAACCACGGTTTATCCCGGAAACAATCAGGTCAGGCATCTGCTGCAGCAGTCCATGTACTCCCAGGTTGACACAGTCTGTCGGGGTCCCGTCGACGGCAAAGACATCCGGCTTGATCTCGTCCGCCCGCAGCGGTGCATCAAGGGTCAGGGCGTGCCCTACAGCGCTCCGATTCCGGTCCGGGGCAACGACGACAACGCGCCCCATACCCTGAAATGAAGCGATAAGAGCCCTCAATCCTGGTGACATGACACCATCATCATTGGTCAACATTATCAGCACTGACCAACCTCAAACATGTTCACTCATGTTTTTTCAGCTTCTGCTTGATTTCCAAAAGATCTGTGCGCAGCTGTCGGAGCATGGCCCTGTCGTCCAACAGCAGCTGCGTTTGCTTAGCCCGTTGCAGGCCCTCTTTTTGGATTTTTTTGCGAGCACCTGAAATAGTAAAACCCTGCCGATAAAGCAAGTCCTTTATCAACAGGGCTGTTTCTACATCTTTGCGACGATACAGGCGCTGATTGGCGCTGCTTTTGACCGGTTTGAATGCACTGAACTCGGTTTCCCAGTAGCGCAAAACATGCGTTTTTACATCAACGATCGCAGCGACTTCGCCAATTTTGAAATAGAGTTTGTCCGGAATCTGCGCTGTCATCAACAGCCCCGACAATCGCTCAGTCCGTCTGGTTGTTGATAGCGGCCTTCAACACCTGGCTCGGTTTGAAGGTCAGTATTTTACGTGCGGAAATCTCTATCTCACTTCCGGTCTGAGGATTGCGTCCGCGCCGGGAAGCCTTTTCCTTGACGACAAAATTTCCAAACCCGGCAATTTTAATCTTTTCACCATCTTCCAGGGTGGTTTTCATCAGGTCAAAGACCATCTCAACGATTGCGGCAGATTCCTTCTTGGAAAATCCGGTCGTCAGATAAACATTTTCAATCAAATCAGCCTTGGTCATACGCCCTCCTGCGAAAAAGGCAGGTTATTCATAATACGACAACTATCTACTTGATATTTCAGGTTTTATATCACACTGCTAAAAGGTGCGCAACACCTATTAACGAATTTCCGCTTCAAGCTGCTGACAAAGTGTCTTAATCAACTTGCCATGGGCCTTGCTGACCTCCTCTTCGGTAAGCGTCTTTTCCGTTGAGCGGTAGCGGACCCGAATGGCCAAACTCTTCTTCCCTGCCGGAATTCCAGCCCCCTGGTAAATATCAAAGAGGACGGTATCCTCAATATTTTTGACCTTGGTCTTGGCGACTATATCCATGATCGCTTTGGCTGGGACGTTTTCATCAATCAGCAGGGCGCTGTCACGGCTGACGTCCGGATAGCGTGACAGCGGTTGAAATCCGGGATGGCTCCCTGCTGCTGCAACCAGTTCCGGCAGTGAGAAGTCAAGCAGGAAGACCGGCTCATCGATATCGAAAGTGGCCAGCACCTGCGGGTGCACCTCCCCCATTGTGCCAAGCTGTATTCCATCTTTCATCACGGCACATGACTTGCCCGGATGGAGATAAGGTTCACTCATCTCCGCATTAAAATCGACCTGGTCAATTTTAAGCGCCTCCAGGAGCTGTTCCGCAGTCCCCTTGAGATCGAAGAAGTCCACATCAGCTGCGGATTGAGCCCAACCTTCGGGCTGCTGCCGACCACACAGGACAGCCGCAAGACGCAATTCCTGGCGTCCACCTGTTTCTCCGGCAACCGGGTAAAAGACCGGCCGCAACTCAAACAAGCGCAGGTCATGACTCCGATACGCAAGGTTGCGCGAGACCGTCTCCAGCAAGCTTGGAACCAGGCTGGTTCGCATCACCGATTGCTCTTCGTTCAGGGGATTCAATATCCGCACCTGCTGCAGCCGCGGATCCCCATCAGACAGGTTCAGGTGACTGCAGGATTGGGGAGCGACGAACGAGTAATTTATGACCTCAGCAAAGCCCGCCGCAACAAGCTCATTCCGGGCCAGGGTTTCAAGCTGCTGCTTTAATGGTGATTTTTCCGCGTCCATAGCACCTTGTGGCAACGTCACGGGAACATTGTCGTAACCGTAAAGGCGCGCGACCTCTTCGATCAGGTCAACATCGCGCTCCAGGTCGGGACGGAAACTCGGCACCTCTACCCGCAACAGGCCATCACCCTGCACGTCAACACCGAGAGCGATCGACTCGAACAACTCCACCACGTGTTGTTGCTCCAGCTCCAGGCCAAGAAGTTGTCCGATCCGTTCGGTCCTCAATTCTACGATCTGAGGATCCAGGGTCCGGGGATAGTTGTCGATGACACCGGTCGCCACCTGCCCACCGGACAGTTCGGCTATCAGGGCCGCAGCCCGGTCCAGAGCTACCGGTACCATGTCGATATCAGCGCCCCGTTCAAAACGATGGGACGACTCGGTGTGCAGACCATGTCGTTTGCTGGTCCGACGGATGGAGGTCGGTTTGAAGTATGCCGATTCCAGCAGAATCGTTGAGGTGTCATCCTGAACTTCGGAGTTCTGACCACCCATGACACCGGCCATTGCGACCGAGCGATTGCCATCACAGATCATCAGATCCGCATTATCAAGCTCATGTTCCTGGCCGTCCAGAGTGACAAACGTTTCTCCTGCCGAAGCACGCTTGACGATGATTTCGCCATTTTCCAGCAAACGGTAATCAAACGCATGCAATGGATGCCCCAATTCCATCATGACGTAGTTGGTGACATCGACCACGTTGTTGATCGAACGCATGCCGACCGATTCGAGACGACTCACCATCCAGGACGGTGAAGGGCCTATTTTGACATCCCGAATCATTCGCGCGGCATAACGCGGGCAGAGGTCATCATCCTTGATGGTCACACTGGCCTGGTCTTCAACGGGGCTGCCACCTTCAATGATAGTGACCTCGGGAAGCCGCAGAGGTTTACCGCACATGGCCGCAACCTCACGCGCAACACCGACGACACTCAGGCAATCCGGTCGGTTCGGGGTCAAACCGATTTCGATCTGCACATCCTTCAACTTCAGTGCATCGAACAACGGCACCCCGGGCTCGAGGTCCTGCGGTAGAATCATGATCCCGGCCGATTCTTCGGAAAACCCCAGCTCCTTCTCTGAGCAGAGCATGCCCATCGAGACCTGCCCACGAATCTTTGACTTCTTGATTTTGAAATCACCCGGCAGGATGGTTCCCGGTTGCGCCAGTGCGATCAGGTCACCGGTTTTGTGGTTGGTGGCCCCACAAACCACCTGGACGACTTCGGTTCCATTATCGACCTGACAAACGGTCAATCGATCTGCGTCCGGATGCGGTTCGACCCTGTTCAACCGAGCGACGATAACGCTGTCGAGCCCTGCCCCGATCTCCACCATCCCATCAACTTCAAGCCCCGCCATGGTCAGGCGGTCGGCAAGCTGTTGCGGATCCATGTCGAAATCGACAAATTCCTTAAGCCAGTTATAAGTCACTATCATGCTATTTGAACCTTACTTCAGAAAGGGTTCAGAACTGCCGCAAAAAGCGCAGGTCGTTCTCGAAGAAGAGTCGCAGGTCATTGACACCGTATTTCAGCATGGCAATCCGTTCAAGGCCCATACCGAAAGCAAAACCGCTGTAAGCCGTGCTGTCATAATCAACTGCCCTAAAAACTTCAGGGTCAATCATCCCGCTACCGAGAATTTCCAGCCAGCCGGTTCCCTTGCAGACGCGACACCCTTTACCGCTGCAGATCACGCAGGCAATATCAACCTCTGCGCTCGGCTCGGTGAACGGAAAGAAGGAGGGCCGGAAGCGCACGCCCAGATCTTCGCCGAAATATTCTTTGAGGAAATGGGTCAGAATACCTTTCAGATCGCCAAAGGTAATGTTTTTATCGACCAGAAAGCCCTCAATCTGGTGAAACATCGGGCTGTGAGTCAAGTCGGAATCACGCCGATAAACGGTGCCTGGAGCAATGACCCTGACCGGCGGCTGATGACGCAGCATGGTGCGGATCTGGACCGGCGAGGTGTGCGTTCTCAGCACAAGGTCATCACTGATATAGAAAGTATCCTGCATGTCCCTGGCCGGATGGTCCTTGGGGATATTGAGTGCCTCGAAATTATAAAAGTCCTGTTCGATCTCCGGACCTTCCTCGACGACAAAACCGAGCCTGGAGAATAACGCGACGATCTCTTCGGTCACCAGGGTGACCGGGTGTTTGTGTCCGGCGAAGCCCTTGCGCCCGGGGAGGGTCACATCAACCCGTTCCTGCTCGAGCCGCTGATTGATCGCCTGCTGGTGGAGAATCTCATGGCGCTCGGTAAACAGGGCTTCAAATTGTTCCTTGACGGTATTGACCAGACCACCGACGACGGGGCGATCTTCCGGGGCAAGGTCACGCATCCCCTTCATCACCTCGGTCAATTCACCCTTTTTACCAAGAAAACGGACCCTCGCGTCCTGCAGCGCTTTTTCATCAGCAGCGTCCCGCAGTGCCGCGAGAGCATCATGTTGCAGCTTTTCCAAACGTTCCTTCATCGACTAAATCCAGGCTATCCTGGAAGCGCATCCTCACGTTGGAGGTGCGATTCTCAGACAGGGTTACGGAAAGATAATTCGTGCCGAAAAACGGCGGGTGCGACAGGTCGTCTAAACAACCGCCACTGGGGACCGGTCCCGAAAGTCAACCGGCAAACAAAAAAAGGAGATGGGGGTAAGGCCCCATCTCCTTGAAATGACAGTAAGTAGCTTACTGCAGCTGGCCCTTGGCGGTTTCAGCGATAGCGCTAAACCCGGCCGGATCGTTCACAGCAAGATCGGCCATGATCTTGCGGTCCAGAGCAACCTCGGCTTTTTTCAGGCCATGGATCAGGCGGCTGTAGGAGATACCGTTCTCGCGTGCAGCGGCATTGATCCGGGCAATCCAGAGTGCCCTGAAGTCCCGCTTGCGGAGACGGCGATCACGATATGCATAGTTCAATGCACGATCAACAGCCTCTGTCGCTGAACGGAACAGTTTACTGCGTGCACCCCGGTAGCCTTTGGCTAGCTTGAGTACCTTGTTACGACGACGTCTTGCTTTGAAACCTCTTTTTACTCTTGCCATCTCGCTTCTCCTTCAAGGTGTTGTTACGGCAGAAGCCGCAGTCGGATCTGCAGGGGGAGATCGTCCCCACAGTTCTCGACGTTCCTGACCATCAGGAACCGTTTACAGGTACGGAATCAACTGGGCAACATTGCGCTCGTCCGACTTGTGGATACAAGAGGCCTTGCGCAGATTCCGCTTACACTTGGTGGTCTTCTTGGTCAGAATATGGCTGGTAAAAGCCTTGTTCCGACGGATCTTGCCGGTGCCGGTCTTGCGAAAACGCTTGGCCGCACCGCGGTTGGTTTTAATCTTAGGCATTGTCTTCTCCTGTCACTTACTGATTATGACCACCGGCCGCAGCCGGCATTATTTTTTGATTGGCCCAACGACCATCGACATAAAACGACCCATCTTGTTAGGTCTTGACTCAACCTGGCCCAAGTCCTTTAGAGCTTCAACAGCCTTCTCCAGCTGCATCAACCCACGTTCAGGGTGCGCATTTTCACGACCACGGAACATGATGGTCAGCTTGACCTTGTTCCCTTCTTCAAGAAAACGCCGAGCATGCTTGATCTTGAATTGAAAATCATGCTCGTCGGTTTTAGGTCGCATCTTGACTTCTTTGAGCTCGACCCGAACCTGTTTCTTCTTTGCCTCAGACGCTCTCTTGGCCTGCTGATACTTGAATTTACCGAAGTCCATGATTCGGCAAACCGGAGGATCTGATCCCGGTGAAACTTCTACCAGATCAAGCCCTTGCTCTTCTGCAGCAGCGAGCGCCGCAGAAATACTCAGGACACCAAGCTGTCCACCCTCATCGTCGATAACGCGAACTTCACGAGCCCGGATATCTTCATTGATGTTTGTCTCCTGCTTAGCTATGGGTCTTCCTCCTCATTCATCGGTTATTTTATGGCCCATCCAGAATCGAACATGGTTGGCCAGCTAATAAAACAAAGGAAAAGACCTAAACAGGCCTGATCCAAGCTGAACTACTTATATTGCTTTACTTCATCCTCAATAAAACTGATGAAGTCCAGAACGGTCATCGCATCCAGATTCTTGCCATCCCGGAAGCGCGGAGTCACCTTGGTTTCTTCCATCTCCCGGTCGCCGATCACCAGCATATACGGGATCTTGCCGACCTGGGCTTCACGGATCTTGTAGCCGAGCTTTTCGTTGCGCAGATCGATCTCGGTACGAATTCCGGCCGCACGAAGTTGGCGGTAGACCTCCTGTGCATACTCGGCCTGATTATCCGTGACATTCAGGACGGTCACCTGGACCGGCGAGATCCAGAGTGGGAAGCTACCAGCATAATGTTCAATCAACACGCCGACAAACCGCTCAATCGAACCGAGGATGACCCGATGCAGCATGACCGGACGATGCTTTTCACCATCTGCGCCTACGTATGTGAGGTCAAAACGCTCAGGCAGGGTAAAATCGCACTGGATTGTAGCACACTGCCATTCCCTGTCAAGCGCGTCCTTGAGCTTCACATCGATCTTCGGACCGTAGAAAGCACCGTCCCCTTCGTTGATCTCAAAAGCATGGCCGCTGTCTGTCAATGCACTGTGCAGAGCGTTGGTCGCCTGTTCCCAATCTGCATCGCTGCCGATCGATTTTTCCGGCCGGGTGGAGAGCTCCATGCAGTACTCGAAACCGAAGATTCCGGCGACATCCTGCACGAATTCCATGACTCCCTTGACCTCGGCATCGATCTGGTCAGGCCGGCAGAGGATGTGCGCATCATCCTGGGTAAAGCCGCGCACCCGCAGCAATCCATGGAGGACGCCGGATTTTTCATGCCGGTGCACAGTTCCAAGTTCGAAGTAACGCTGCGGCAGGTCACGGTATGAGCGGATCTTCGACTTATAGATCAGCATGTGGGCCAGGCAGTTCATCGGTTTGATACCGTAGCTCTGCTCATCGACCTCGGTAAAATACATGTTTTCACGATAGTTATCGTAATGGCCCGAGGTCTTCCAGAGTTCGGTCTTGAGGATCTGTGGCCCCATGACGATATCGTAGCCACGGCGCAGGTGCTCTTTCCGTTCGAAATCCTCAATCAGGGTTCTCAGCAGAGCGCCTTTCGGATGCCAGATGACCAGACCCGCCCCGGCCTCTTCACTGAAAGAAAACAGGTCGAGTTCACGCCCGAGCTTGCGATGGTCCCGCTTGCGTGCTTCTTCGAGTTTATGCAGATAGCTTTTCAGGTCTTTATTGTTCTGGAATGCCGTGGCATACAACCGCTGCAGCATGGCGTTCTTTTCATCGCCACGCCAGTACGCTCCGGCAACGCTGGTCAACTTGAAAGACTTGAGCAATCCGGTCCGCGGCAGATGAGGCCCGCGACACAGGTCGACAAAGTCTCCCTGGCGGTAGACGGAAACGGTCTCCTCGCCAAGATCCTCGATCAGTTCGACCTTGTACGCTTCCCCCATTTCCCTGAACATCTCGATCGCATCCGCCCTGCTCATCTCCCCGCGCACGATCGGCAGGTCGGCCTTGGCCAACTCTGTCATCTTCTTCTCGATCGCTTCAAAATCGTCGGGTGAGAATTTTTTGCTGTCGCTATAGAAATCGTAATAGAAGCCGTTTTCAATCGCAGGCCCGATCGTCACCTGCACGTCTTCACCATAGATCTCCTTGACCGCCTGGGCCATCAGGTGTGCACAGGAGTGGCGTATAATTTCGAGGGCCTCGGGAGAATTCTGGGTAATCAGTTCCAGCTTACCGGACTCTTCGAGAGCGGCATTGATATCAACCAGCCGCCCCTCGAATCGGGCAGCAATCGACTGGCGGGCCAGTCCTTCGCCGATGGACAGGGCAACATCATAAGCCGTCGCGTCTTCAGCGACAGCCTTTGTCGAACCATCTGGTAACTCGATCTGAAGCGTACTCATCAAATCTCTCCCGAAACAAAAAAAGGCATCGTAAGATGCCTCGACAGGGGACCAGTCTACTCGGTTAAGGGCGGATGGTAGGCACGGGCGGGATTGAACCGCCGACCCCTACCGTGTCAAGGTAGTGCTCTCCCACTGAGCTACGTGCCTGCAACCAACCGGGGGACACTTGTATCAAAACGGCTTTATCACTGTCAAGCAATTATTGCGTCTATTCTCTATTTTATGAATTATTCTGACCAGCTTAAACACCTTGAGATAACTTATTTTTCTTGCCACCATGGCTGCTCGTGCTAAATTTACAAAATCACCTGAATAGTGACGTCATCTCATTACTCAATTTCAGAATATGGGGACCACGTGCAAACGATCAACCAATTCATCGCCAGCAGCTGTCAACGCCACAGTGGCCGCATTGCATTACAGCACAAAAAACATGGGCGCTGGCACGACCTTTCCTACAAAGATCTCTGGGCACGGGTTGAAACGATTGCGGCTGGTCTGCGCTCCCAGGATCTGAAGACCGGCGATCACGCTGCCCTGCTTGGACCGTCTTCACCCCAGTGGGTCATGGCATACCTCGGGGTACTCCGCGCCGGAGGAGTTGTTGTTCCGATCGACAAGGAATTGAAGTCCGCTGAGCTGAAACATGTCCTGACAGATTCTGACATGACCCACATCCTTGTCAGCAAGGACCAGCTTGACACCCTCCTGGAGATTCTGAGCGATCTGCCCAAGCTGAAAAAAGTCATCCTGCTCGATGCCGATCCACTAGAAGCAGAGGAAGAAGGCCAGGCAGTTGATGTTCTCGATAAACTCGCCGAGGCCTGGCGATCTCTGAGTGCAACCGTGGACATCCCGGAAGAGCAGAAGACACGGATAGAATCTCTGGCGATCCAGGCGCAAAAGCTGCTGTCCAGACAACCGGAGCAGGAGCCGACCGGGAAAAAGAGGCGGAAAACCCACTTCCTGGCACCGGAAGAGGCCTTGCGCAAGCAATTGATGCGCTCCAAGAAACTACTGACCCTCGAACAGTTACACGCCGATGAGCACCTGCCGCCAGCGACCCACAAACCGACAGACTGCGCGGTCATCCTCTATACGTCGGGAACCACGGGCCGCTCGAAGGGGGCAATGCTCAGCCACCATAACATTGTCAGTAATATTCTCGGGGCCTGCCGCCATTTCAACCTGGACAAATCGATGAGCACCCTCTCCTTCCTGCCGATCAACCATGTCTTTGAACAGGTCTGTGGCATCTTGCTTCCGCTCTCTCTCGGCGGGCAGGTCTCCTTTGCCGAATCGATCAAGAAGCTGGGAGACAACCTGAACGAGGTCAGGCCGAGCTTCATGCTCGGAGTGCCGGCAGTCTACCGACTGCTGTACGACCGGATCGTCAAGAATATCGAAGCAAAACCCCTCTCCCGGGTGCTCTTCAAGCTGCCGGTAGGGCGTAAACTGGTCACCAACAAGGTCCAGCAGGCACTAGGCAAAGATACAATTTTCGTCAGTGGTGGCGCAGCGCTTGACCCGGCCGTTGCCGAAGGCTTCAGAAACCTCGGGCTGATCCTCTACCAGGGTTACGGCATCACCGAAACCTCCCCGGTCCTCTCCGCCGAAAGCCCTTTCAAGCAGAAACCGGGAACCGTCGGCCTGCCGCTGGATGAGGTGCAGATCATGATCGACCAGCCCAACAGCGAAGGAATTGGTGAAATTCTCGCCAAAGGCCCGAACATCATGCTCGGCTATTACAACAACAAGCAGGCGACAAAAGATGTCCTGGCTGACGGATGGTATCATACCGGCGACCTGGGGCGCATCGATGAGGAGGGCGTGCTATCCATCTGCGGGCGGGTCAAAAACCTGATCGTGACCCCGAACGGCAAGAACGTTTATCCCGAGGAGGTTGAGAATGCCTTGCTCAGCAGCCCCTATATCGCCGAGGTCATGATCTACGGACACAAAATCAGTGCGACGGCCGAGGAAGTCTATGCCGCCATCTATCCGAATGAAGAAAAAATGTTCGAATATGAGCAGGAACGGGGCAAGGGGCCACTGACACCGGGCGACGTCGAAGAGGTTATCCGCAAGGAGGTTCTCGCCATTGGGCGCCAGCTGGCTGATTATAAAAGGATCAAGAAGTTCACCATCAGGGAAGATGAATTCCCCAAAACAACGACCCGTAAAATCAAGCGCTATATCGTCGAACCGCAGATCTCAACCGCAACAGACTGAGCAGATAACGCTGGCTGCTTCGCACCTCTTCACCACAAAAAAAGGGGCCGTACACGGCCCCTTTTCGATGCGATTCAAGCTCAATCAATCCAGCTCGTTCTCGACCCGGATCAGGCGGGTCGGTTGCTGGACGATCTCCAGCTGATCAATTTCACCGAGCGCGCGGGTAATGTCGGCTTCGCAGGCCTCATGGGTCATCAACACAATCGGCACCGAATCCGCCGCGTGTCGTTCCGGCTGAAGCATCGACTGGATACTGATATTATATTTTCCCAGCAGGCTGGAGATCTGTGCCAGCACTCCCGGGCGGTCCACCGTGGTGAAACGCAGATAGTAATGGCTGTGGATGTCACTCATCGGCTTGATCGGCAGATCAGCAATCTGACCCATGCAGTACCCCATGATCGGCGTCCGGCCAGCGGCATCGGCGGCAATATCACGTGCGATGGCAATCACATCACCCATCACGGCGCTGGCCGTCGCGTCCATACCCGCCCCGCTGCCATAGAGCATTGCCGGGCCGAGGAAATCCCCGGACAGGCGGACCGCGTTGAACACGCCGTCGACTTCTGACAACTGATAGCTCGCGGGGATCATCGTCGGGTGTACCCGCACCTCAATCTGATTGCCGTGATTTTTACCGATCGCCAGCAGCTTGATTTTATATCCCATCTGCTTGGCAAACTGGATATCGATAGCGGAAATATGCGTGACCCCTTCGACGTAGACCTGATCAAAATCCACCCGGGTCCCGAAACAGAGTGACGCAAGCAGGGCAATCTTGTGCGCCGTATCGACTCCTTCAATATCGAACGTGGGATCGGCCTCAGCATAGCCGAGATCCTGGGCCTCCTTGAGCACCGGGGCAAAGTCTTCACCGGCATCGGTCATCTTGGTCAGGATAAAATTGCAGGTACCATTGAGAATCCCAAGCACACTCCTGAAGCGATTAGCGCCCAGATTCTCCTTGATGGCGGTGATAATCGGAATCCCGCCCGCCACCGCCGCCTCGAACATGACTTCAACACCGTGCTGCTGCGCTGCGGCTAGAATTTCTTCACCATGCACCGCCATCAACGCCTTGTTGGCGGTCACAATGTGTTTACCGTTCGCCATCGCTTTGAGGATAAAGCTCTTGGCCGGTTCATAACCGCCGATCAGCTCGACCACCACGTCGATCTCCGGGTTGCTGATGACCTCTTCCACATCCGTCGTCAGGGAGCCCTCGGGCGGAGCGATCCCGCGATCCGTGCTGATATCCAGATCGGCGATCTTGACCAGCTCCAGCTGTTTCCCCAGGCGCTGAGCGATCAGCGCGGAATTCTGTTCAAAAACCCGCACAACACCGGTACCGATCGTCCCGAAGCCGAGCAGGCCGACTTTAATCCTGTCCATTCTGTTCCCTCTTGTTCTCTTCGACTGCCCGCAACTCAGGACGTGGCGTCCGACTTGTTGCAGTTCTTGGCAATTTTATCCAGCAGGCCGTTCACAAACGACGGCGATTCCTTGCTCCCATAGCGCTTGGCGATCTCGATGGCCTCGTTGAGTGTCACCCGACCCGGAATATCCGGCTGATAAAGCAACTCATAGGTGCCGATACGGAGGATCGTCAGATCCACCGGGGCCATCCGTTCCAGCGACCAGTTCTTGGCGACCTCGCGAATGGTCCGGTCGAGCACCGGCCGGAATTCCACCACCCCGGCCACCAGCATTTCGGCAAACGTGCGTGCTGCTGCCGGAACAGGTTTGTCGAGACTCTCCAGCGGTTCGCCGAGGACATCATCGGAAAAACGGAAACCGGCCCAGAAGTCATCCAACAGTTGGGCGGCGTCAGTCCCTTCCACCAGCTTGGTCGCAAAAAGAACCTTAAGGGCGCACTCGCGCCCGACACGGCGGTTGTTCTGACTCATCAGCTTAGAGCGCTCCCAGCAGGTTGACCATCTCTATCGCGCTCATGGTCGCCTCGGCCCCCTTGTTGCCGGCCTTGGTCCCCGCCCGTTCGATAGCCTGCTCCACGGTATCTGTGGTCAGCACACCGAAGGAAATCGGCACATTGGAATCGAGCGATACCGACGCGATGCCCTTGGTCACTTCGGAACTGACATATTCAAAATGCGGGGTGCCACCACGAATCACGGCACCGAGGCAGATCACGGCATCGTACTTACCACTGCCGGCCATCTTCTTGGCAACCAGGGGAATTTCGAATGCGCCGGGCACGCGGACCACGGTCATCTTGGAATCATCAGCACCATGACGGGTCAGTGTATCGACCGCACCTTCCAGCAGGCGTTCACAGATAAAACTGTTAAAACGGCTGACGATAATGCCAAAGGTAAACCCTTTAGCGTCAAGACGACCTTCAATAATTTCAGGCATGTTCTCCTCCGGTCGGGACAGACTTAATAAGCCGATTAAAGATTATCCAGCATGTGACCCAGCTTCTCGCGCTTGGTCGTTAAATACTTGATATTGCTGCCGTGAGCTTCCACCATGATCGGCACCCGCTCAACAATTTCCAGACCATAACCTTCCAGCCCGACAATTTTCTTCGGGTTGTTGGTCATCAGACGGATTTTCCGGATCCCCAGGTCAGCCAGCATCTGGGCCCCGATCCCGTAATCACGCAGGTCGGCGCTGAACCCCAGCGCTTCATTGGCCTCAACCGTGTCATGACCATCGTCCTGCAGTGCGTAAGCCTTGAGCTTGTTGACCAGGCCGATGCCACGCCCTTCCTGGCGCATGTAAAGGATTACACCACGTCCTTCCTCTTCGATCCGCTTCATCGAGGCATGCAGTTGATCACCGCAGTCACAGCGCATCGAACCGAAAACATCACCGGTCAGGCACTCGGAGTGGACCCGTACCAGAGTCGGCTGATCAGGATCCAGTTCCCCTTTAATCAGAGCCAGGTGATTGGCGTCATCCACATCATTATCATAAACCAGGGCGGCAAACTCACCACCGAAGGGGGTCGGCAGCACCGTCTCGGCGGCGCGGTGGACCAGCAGCTCCTTGCGCATCCGGTAGGCCACCAGGTCCTCAATTGTGACGATTTTCAGGTCATGTTTCTTGGCGAATTTCTTCAGCTCCGGCATCCGCGACATGGTCCCGTCTTCGTTCATGATCTCGCAGATCACTCCGGACGGCTTCAATCCCGCCAGCCGAGCCAGATCCACCGAACCCTCGGTCTGGCCGGTCCGGACCATCACGCCACCTTTTTTGGCCCGCAGGGGGAAGATGTGGCCCGGTCGTGCCAGGTCGCGAGCCGTGGTCTCATCTGCGACGGCGACCTGGATGGTGCGGGCGCGGTCCGCGGCCGAGATACCTGTGGTCACTCCGGTGCGCGCCTCGATGGAAATGGTAAAGGCGGTGCCGAAGGAGGAGCTGTTGTCGCTGACCATCAGCGGCAGGTTGAG